>RFIF01000597.1 GCA_003695655.1 Cyanobacteria bacterium J069 | reverse complement strand
CCCTCACCCCATCACCCCCTCACATCACCCCACCACTCCCTCACACACCGCCACCAGCGCCGCCTTCACTCGCTCATTGCGAATCTCTCCGCCGTGGGTCACGCAGGCGCTGGCGATAATATCGTCATCAAAGTTGAGAACTAGTTCGCCGTCTTTTACCAGCAGTTGCAGCAGCGAGGTGATGTTTTTGGCATACATCTGGCTGGCATGGATCGGCAAAGAAGAGGGCAGGTTGATCGGGCCGATAATCGTGACGCCGTTTTTCACCACGTCTTTGCCGGGTTCGGTGCAGGCACAGTTGCCGCCCTGCTCGGCAGCCAGATCCACTACGACAGAACCGGGTTTCATCTGGGCGACCATTTCTTCCGTCAGCAGGATGGGCGCGGTTCGCCCCGGCACTTGGGCCGTGGTAATGATTACGTCGGCTTGCTTGACGTGTTCGGTGATTACCTGGCGCGATCGCTCCTTTGCCGCTTCCGAAATCTCCTTGGCATAGCCGCCCTCTGCAACGGTGTCTTCTTCCAGATTCACTTCCACAAACTTTGCGCCGAGGCTCTGCACCTCTTCCTTCACGGCGGGGCGAATGTCGAAGGCTTCCACCACCGCCCCCAGACGGCGAGAGGTGGCGATCGCCTGCAACCCTGCCACCCCAGCCCCCATCACAAACACCTTTGCAGGCGGAATCGTCCCCGCCGCCGTG
Organism: Cyanobacteria bacterium J069; assembly: GCA_003695655.1. GTDB lineage: Bacteria > Cyanobacteriota > Cyanobacteriia > Elainellales > Elainellaceae > Thermoleptolyngbya. The sequence continues at coordinate 23,569 of RFIF01000597.1, read as the reverse complement.
GTCAGCATGGGAAAGAACTTGGGCAGCGCCGCCGCCCCCAGCAGCGCCGCCTTATAGCCCGCCACGCCCGCCTGCGACGACAGCGCATCCATACTCTGGGCGCGGCTGGTGCGGGGGATCATCTCCATGCTGAGGGCGGTGATCTGGCGCTCCGCAAACTGCTGAATTCGCACGGGATCTCCCAGCGGGTTCAAAAAGCTAATCACGATCGCACCAGGATGCAGCAGGTCTATCTCAGCCCGCCCATCTTCGCGATCGCGCGGCGGGCTAACTTTCAGCAATACATCTGCCTCGCTCCACAGTTGGGCTGCGTCTTGGATCACCGTTGCGCCAGCGGCTTCGTAAACCGCATCAGGAAAATGGGATAACTCACCGGCCCCTGCTTCAACCCAGACTTCCAACCCCTGCTTCACCAATCGCCCCACCGCATCGGGCACCAATGCCACCCGCCGCTCTCCAACTTCAATCTCTTTGGCAACTGCTATTCTCATTCATGCTCCTGGATTAAATTACTAAGCAAGTCTTGTCAAGTCTTTGATATACAGAGCATCCACACAGAACATCCACAGCAAACTGCTGACATCAGCCACTAAGCACTGAGAAGTTGGGACAGCTCAAAAACAACTTCACGCCAGGGCGATTCCCTCAGACCATCAGACTGGTTTAACCATAAACACTTTAAAATTCCACTAAAACTTCACTGAATATCACTGAATACTTCGCTGCATAACTCGCTGCATAAATTGATGTTTCTAAATTCACCTCAGATACTTTGAAACATTCAGGAGTAACATTCAGAGTAAAATGACTCGCTTAAAAGTAACTCACTATAAAAGTGAATCCCTTAGGTGGGCAAACCTAAACGCTCAGTCAAAACTTCAAAAAATCACAAGTCGCTGACAAAACAAATAGCAGAAGGATTCTCCTTATCCAAGCTCTATGCTGGATCACGCTAAGCCGGGACTCCAGCACAAATCTTTGCCTGAGCAAATGGTTAACCTATTCCTTGGAGTTTTTGGAGTCTAAAACCGAAGCGCTCAAGGTTCTTTTGCTCACACCCGCTGCCAAAGTTGATCAAAGATGTTGTTATCCCAGAATTTGTTCAGAAATTAACCCAGTGCTTTTTACGCTTGCTACACGATGTTTCCAGGATGCCTAATAGATTTGCCGCGCTGAAAATAGGTATTGCTGCGCTGGAGACTGCGCTGCAATTTATAGACTGAGTGAGATAAATACCAACAACGTCTGAATCCTAATGTCTGAATCCTACAGTGTGACTATGGAAATCAGCGCTCATCTTCAGCTTAATTTATGGATTTGGCGTCTCCTGAAAAAGTCTTGATAAGACATTTAGGAAAATAGCCCCCTTATATGGCAGAGTCACCGAGAGCCAATATCCACAAACCAGCCTATAAAAACTTGAGAAGTAGTGGAGTCAATGTAAACATCTGGATGTATTTCGCAACATTCACAAACGATGCAAGATTGCCTTTTTACAAAAGACCTATAGAAAATAGTAATTTTTTAGATTTGCTTTGGTCTTGTTTTGTTCAGTTCTGGTTTTGGGGGGCGATCAAAACGTTTAGGGCAAGTTTGCCGAGATCAAGGCACTTTTGGCGGCAGCGTAACGTCTGCATTAATAACGGCTGCATTGTTTAATGCTCCAGCTAATGCTCTAATTTTGGTATCTAGCGCTCTGATACTGGTGCGGGCTGCTCTTGGCAATCGTATAATCCGCTAGTCTAGCGAGTGCATCGTTTTCCAGGGATCACCTCTCCAGGGATCGCCTCTGAGTATTGATGCTGCTCAGCATTGGTGATGCCAGCAGCGAGCGATATTAGCCCTTGAGGAGGGTTGGGCGGGGGGTTCCATCGCTTTAAACCCGAACTCTGGAGGCGTAATGTATCCTAAATAGAGGCATTGAACAGTAAAGTTTAATGATGGTTCGAGAAGTCATGTTACTCAAACGCAGAGCTATGGTGTCTAAGTCCTCAATGATCCGAATGCTTTCGGCAGTGGCAGTGTCTGGGTGTGTGGCAGCGGGGCTGGCTCCCGTGGTTCAAGCCCAAGGGCTGCCAGGTTTGGTGATTTTCAGCGGCGTTGAGCGTGAAAATCAGTTGAGCTACCGACTAGACTACAACGGCAGACCATTTCAGACTGACCGGTATCGCCTGCGAATTTCTCGTCAGAAGATGCGCTCTGATGTCTATGAGTTTACGGTGACTTACCCTGACACTTATCAAGGCACGTTTGATGAAGAGCGAATTGAGCTGCGGGTGAAAGGAGAGTCGGTTCCTTTGAACGAAGTCATTTGGAACCGAGAAACTCGCGAGATCACGATCTATCCGACTGAGCCTGTGGCTGCTGGTTCTCGCGTTGAAATTGTGCTTTCTAATGTGCGTAATCCTCGTAATGGCGGCACTTTCTATTTCAATGCCTTGGTTAGAGCGACGGGTGATGTGCCGCTGCGTCGTTATGTAGGAACCTGGATTATTGGTATTGGACGCGAATAGTTAAGGGTTTTCTCTGGTTTTTTCTGGGTGGGGGCGATCGCCTGCACCCTTTTTTGTGCGATCGACTTTTCTGCTGCATAGGTTCAAATTAATGACTAAATGCTGGATTAGAAATCTGGATTAGTCCGGATTAGGGAGGCGGTCTGGATTGGGGGGTACTTGAGAAAAGCTAGATTCCAAGACAATCAAGACAATGTAGTGTCAAAGTAGTATAAGGCAGATAGTGCAAGCGTACGGGCTTCTAAGAAGGTTGGGTCAGGATTAAGCAAATATTGTTTTAACCGTTTGGGCTAGATTGCGTTATCCTGGTTAAGGCATAAATTGCTGCAAAAGTGTTTCAGAGAAAATTGATCCACGAATTGCTAGACAACTTGTGTCGATCGATTTATAATTTTAAATTGTCGCCAAAATACGGGCTGTGCGTGTTTGCGAGTGCCTTCCCAGCAGCAGTGTTGCAAGGGAGCCCTTACGGATACTGAGTGGTGTAGCTGCTCAAGTCCCGGCGACTCAGACAGAAGCCATTCACTTGAGCTAGTTAGTCTGTCTGCAAGATTGTGGAAGTTCCGAGTTCCTCTGTATTGATGCAGAGAAGAGCGCGGTCGATTTCAACAAAACCTGTTGGTGTCAGGTAGATTTGCGAGGCAATTTCTGTCTGACATCCTTGCAGCGTGTATATAGGGAGACGAGTAACCGTGTCTGTTGGAATTCTTGGCACCAAGCTGGGCATGACCCAGGTTTTTGATGAGGCAGGGAAAGCGATCCCTGTGACCGTAGTGCAGGCCGGCCCATGCACAGTCACACAGGTTAAGACAGCAGAGCTGGATGGCTACAGCGCTGTGCAGGTTGGTTTTGGCGAAGTAACTGAGAAAGCTTTAAGCAAGCCCGAGCTGGGCCACCTCAAGAAATCTGAAGCGTCTCCTCTTCGGCATTTGAAAGAGTATCGCCTGGATAGCTCCGGCGACTATCAGCTCGGCCAGCAGATCAAGGCGGATATGTTTACGCCTGGGCAAGAGGTCGATGTGATTGGAACCAGCATTGGCCGTGGCTTTGCGGGTTATCAGAAGCGCCACAACTTCAAGCGTGGGCCGATGGCTCACGGCTCCAAAAATCATCGACTTCCTGGCTCTACGGGTGCCGGCACGACGCCGGGTCGTGTCTATCCTGGAAAGCGGATGGCGGGTCGCTTGGGCGGTAAGCGGATTACGGTGAAAAAGCTGACGATTGTGCGGGTGGATGGCGATCGCAATCTACTCCTAATTAAAGGTGCAATTCCTGGGAAGCCGGGGGCGCTTGTAAATATCGTTCCTGCCAAGCAAGTTGGGAACGCGAATTAAGAGTATTGGATTCGGTGATTGGAAGTAGAGAGCCAGCACCCCGACGAGGAGAAACAAACCCATGGTTGAATGTGTAGTAAAAAATTGGCAGGGTGAAAGCGCGGGCACAGCCTCGTTGGATCTGCGTGTGGCCAAAGAAGATAATGCGTCACATATTGTTCACCGGGCATTAGTCCGTCAGATGAATAACGCTCGGCAGGGCACAGCGTCTGCCAAGACACGTTCTGAGGTCAGTGGTGGCGGTCGCAAGCCATGGCGTCAGAAAGGGACTGGTCGCGCTAGGGCGGGTTCTATTCGGTCTCCCCTATGGCGTGGTGGTGGCGTTATCTTTGGCCCCAAGCCCAGAGACTATTCCGTCAAAATGAACCGTAAGGAGCGACGCTTGGCCCTGAGAACGGCCCTCCAAAGCCGGGCGGCAGATCTGATTGTGGTTCAAGACTTTGTGGAAGAACTGCCTCGTCCCAAGACCAAAGAACTGGCGCAGGCGATCGCCCGCTGGGGAGTAGGCGAAAACGAAACGGCTCTTCTAATTGTTTCTGAGCGGAATGAGATGGTCTACCTGTCTGCTCGCAACATCGGTTCCATCAAACTAATTTCAGCAGACAATCTCAACGTCTTCGACCTATTAGCGGCCGACAAAATCGTGGCTACTGCGTCTGCCCTCGAAAAAGTCCAGGAGGTTTACGGTGACTAAATTTGACTCGCGCAAGCTGGCTGATCTAATTCGCCGACCCTTGGTGACTGAGAAAGCTACACAACTCCTTGAAGACAATAAGTATGTTTTTGAGGTCGCTCCCACTGCTACAAAACCGCAAATCAAGCAAGCAATTGAGTCCTTGTTTGAAGTCAAAGTGGTTGGGGTTAATACGAGTAGACCTCCCAAAAAGCATCGCCGAGTCGGTAAATTCGCTGGACACAAGCCCCAATACAAGCGGGCAGTTGTAACTCTGGCAACGGGTGACTCCATCATCCTATTCCCCGAAGTGTAACCTCTGAAAGCCATCCGTTAAGAGATTGAAGCCATGGGCATTCGTACATACCGACCCTACACACCCGGCACCCGAGAGCGTTCTGTATCTGATTTTGCCGAAATTACTCGTAGCGAACCTGAAAAGTCTTTAACCCGTTCAGTTCACCGTCCAAAAGGACGAAACAACCGGGGTGTCATCACCTGCCGCCATCGGGGAGGTGGACACAAGCGACTCTATCGCGTCATTGACTTTCGTCGAGACAAGCGAAATATCCCTGCAAAGGTTGCCTCAATTGAATATGATCCCAACCGCAATGCTCGGATCTCGCTTCTCTACTACGAGGACGGTGAAAAGCGTTACATTCTCTATCCAGCAGGCCTCGCAGTAGGAGCAACAGTAATTGCTGGCGAGGATTCCCCTTTTGAAGTTGGAAATGCTCTACCACTAGGCAGTATGCCGCTCGGCACCACAGTTCACAATGTCGAACTGGTTCCTGGGAAGGGTGGTCAAATTGTGCGGGCAGCGGGTGCTTCTGCTCAGATCGTTGCAAAAGAGGGTGACTTTGTTACCTTACGGCTGCCTTCTACCGAAGTTCGCATGGTGCGGCGTGAGTGCTATGCCACGATTGGTCAGGTAGGCAACGCCGACTCTCGAAACATTAGCCTGGGTAAAGCGGGACGCAAGCGCTGGCTTGGTCGTCGCCCTGAAGTGCGGGGCAGCGTTATGAACCCAGTCGATCACCCTCATGGTGGGGGTGAAGGACGCGCACCAATCGGTCGTTCCGGGCCCGTTACCCCTTGGGGCAAGCCTGCCTTAGGGATGAAAACCCGCAAGAAGAAAAAGGCAAGCAGCGCCTTAATTGTTCGTCGCCGTCGTCGTACTTCCAAACGTGGGCGTGGCGGTCGCGAGTCGTAGCACTTGAAGCCGTAGTTCCGAATTCGTTAGCTTCCCATCATTTGGTCATTTGGTAGAGGTAAGTCGGTCATGTCTCGCTCACTCAAAAAGGGTCCTTTCGTTGCTGATCATCTTCTCAAGAAAGTTGAGGCGTTAAATGTAAAGGGCGATAAGCAGGTCATCAAAACTTGGTCTCGTGCTTCGACAATTCTGCCCCAGATGATTGGACATACGATTGCCGTACATAACGGTCGGCAGCATGTGCCGGTTTACGTAACTGAGCAAATGGTTGGGCATAAGCTGGGTGAGTTTGCACCAACTCGCACTTTCCGCGGGCATGCCAAGAGCGACAAGAAGTCTCGCCGCTAGTCCCTGTCGATCCGATTTATCAAGACAAAAACAATAGTCGTTTACAGATACTTAGATTTGGTGTTTGCCATCCCCCATCCTCTGGGGCTTGCCGCCAGACACTTGAGAGGAAATCATCATGGCAGTTACGACCGCAGAAGAAGTAAAAGCTGTTGCCCGCTACATTCGGATGTCGCCTCACAAGGTGCGCCGTGTGCTTGATCAGATTCGGGGACGCTCCTATCGGGAAGCGCTCATTATTCTTGAGTTCATGCCTTATCGCGCCTGTGACCCTGTGCTAAAAGTTCTGCGTTCGGCTGTTGCAAACGCAGAGCATAACGAAGGCTATGCACCGGCTGAGCTAGTAGTGAGCACTGCCTATGCTGACCAGGGTCCTGTACTAAAGCGGTTTCGCCCCCGTGCTCAAGGTCGGGCTTATCAGATTCGTAAGCCAACTTGTCACATCACGATTGCCGTTGCGCCGGGTGTTGATACTGATGATTAAAGTCCTGCCAAGCGCAGAGCTTGTTTAACTTTAACGCCTGAAATTTGTTTCGAACCCTTCACTCAAATTCTTGCCTTTTCAGAGGACGCATTGTGGGACAGAAGATTCATCCAGTTGGTTTCCGCCTCGGTATTACCCAAGAACATCGCTCTCTTTGGTTTGCCGACTCTAGCCGCTATCCAAAGCTGCTGCAAGAGGACTACAAGATCCGCAAGTATGTTGCGAAAGAGTTAAGCAGTGCTGGCATTTCCGAAGTTCGCATTGAGCGGAAGGCAGATCAAATTGATCTGCAAGTGCTAACTGCTCGCCCAGGCGTAGTTGTGGGTCGAGGCGGTGCCGGGATTGAGAAACTGCGGGAAGGACTGCAAAAAGAACTAGGCGACAGTAGCCGTCAAATCCGCATCAATGTGGTCGAGGTGGCTAGGGTCGATGCGGATGCAGCCCTGATTGGCGAGTATGTTCAACAACAGCTCGAGAAGCGAGTTTCTTTTCGGCGAGTAGTTCGTCAAGCAATTACCCGTGCTCAGAAATCTGGCGTCCAAGGGATCAAGATTCAGGTGAGCGGTCGATTGAATGGTGCGGAGATTGCTCGGACGGAATACACCCGGGAAGGCAAGGTGCCGCTTCATACGCTGCGGGCTGATATTGATTACGCCTACATCACAGCGCAGACAATTTACGGTGTGCTAGGCATTAAGGTTTGGGTGTTTAAGGGTGAAATTATTCCTGGACAGGAGCGGATAACGCCTGAAGCTGCGTCTAATGTGCCACCCCGTCGTCGTCAGCAGCGTCGCCGTCAATTTGAGGATCGTTCTAATGAAGGGTAGGGAAGTCGGGCTGAACGGCAAAAGCTGAATCAGGCCAGTGTTTCCGTCCCCAACCAACCCTTAGCTTCAATTTCCAAGGTAATTAGCCATGTTGAGTCCTAGACGAACTAAATTCCGCAAGCAGCAGCGTGGCCGCATGAAAGGGCGAGCAACCCGCGGCAACAATATTGATTTTGGTGATTTTGGGCTTCAGGCAATGGAGCCTTCCTGGATTACTTCTCGCCAGATTGAGGCCAGCCGTCGGGCGATGACTCGATACATTCGTCGGGGTGGGCAAATCTGGATTCGGATTTTTCCGGATAAGCCTATCACGATGCGCCCCGCCGAGACTCGGATGGGGTCGGGGAAGGGGAATCCTGAGTTTTGGGTCGCAGTTGTGAAGCCTGGTCGGATCTTGTTTGAGATTGCAGGGGTGCCGGAAGCGACTGCTCGAGAAGCGATGCGATTGGCCCAATACAAGTTGCCGATTAAGACAAAGTTTATTGTAAAGCCGCAAGAAGTGGAGGAGTCCTAACGATGGCTCTACCTAAAGTTTCGGAGATTCGAGAATTAAGCGATCAAGAGTTGAGCGAGCAGATTGTTGCTGCCAAGAAGCAACTATTTGATCTGCGCTTTCAGAAGGCAACGCGACAGTTGGAGAAAACTCATCAGTTTGGACATGTTCGCCATCGCTTGGCACAACTGATGACAGTGGAACGAGAGCGGCAGTTAGAGTCTGCCAAAGCTGGCGCAGATAAGGAGTAAGGGGTAATGGCAGTTAAGGAACGAGTTGGTGTCGTGGTGAGCGACAAGATGGAGAAGACGGTAGTGGTCGCTGTGGAAAACCGTGCCCCTCACCCTAAGTATCAGAAAGTTATGGTGCGAACGAAGCGCTATAAAGTTCACGACGAAGAAAACAAGTGTAAAACGGGCGATCGCGTTCGGATTCAAGAAACCCGTCCTCTCAGCCGCACAAAGCGTTGGGCAGTCGTGGATATTCTGAACCAGACTTCAACGAGCTAGTCTACCGCAGAGGAGAGAAATCATGATTCAGCAAGAAACTTACCTCAATGTGGCAGACAACAGCGGTGCGCGTAAGTTGATGTGCATTCGGGTATTAGGCGGCAACCGTCGATATGCCGGTGTCGGGGACGTCATTATTGCCGTCGTAAAGGATGCACTTCCTAACATGGCGGTCAAAAAATCTGACGTAGTCCGGGCGGTTGTGGTGCGCACTAAGAAGGGTCTGAGACGCGACAGCGGCATGAGCATTCGGTTTGATGATAATGCCGCGGTGATCATCAACAATGATGGCAACCCTAGAGGGACTCGGGTGTTTGGGCCTGTTGCGCGTGAGCTACGCGATAAGAACTTTACCAAGATTGTCTCGCTAGCTCCGGAGGTGCTGTGATGGGCAAACTGCGTTACAAAATGCATGTCAAAAAGGGCGACACGGTTCAGGTGATTTCGGGAAGCGACAAGGGCAAAGTCGGCGAGATTTTGCGTGTCTATCCTGAAACCAGCAAGGTTGTGGTTCAAGGCGTCAACGTGCGGACTAAGCATGTGAAGCCTCAGCAAGAGGGCGAGTCTGGTCAAATTCAAACGTTTGAGGCTCCTATCCACAGTTCCAACGTGCTTCCCTATTCCACGAAGCAAAAGGTTGCCAGTCGGGTGGCTTATACCTTTAATGCAGAGGGACGCAAAGTCAGAATGCTCAAAAAAACGGGCGAAATTCTTGACTAGGTTTTATGTCTATTTCCTGACCAAGACCAGGAATCCTTCAGGAGGTTGTGATGGCAAATCCTAGGTTGAAAACCTATTACCGGGAACAGGTTGTTCCCAAGCTGGTTGAGCAGTTTAACTATGACAATGTTCACCAGGTTCCCAAAGTCATTAAGATTACGGTGAATCGGGGCATGGGTGAGGCCGCTCAAAACGCTAAGGCGTTAGAGGCGTCTCTAAAGGAGATCGCAATCATTACAGGTCAAAAACCTGTTGTCACTCGCGCCAAGAAGGCGATCGCCGGATTTAAAATTCGCAAGGGCATGCCAGTAGGCATCATGGTAACCCTGCGCTCTGAGCGCATGTATGCCTTTCTGGATCGCCTTGTAAATCTCGTACTACCCCGCATTCGAGACTTTCGTGGCATTAGCCCCAAGAGTTTTGATGGTCGCGGCAACTACACCCTTGGGATTCGTGAACAGCTCATTTTCCCCGAAATTGAATACGACAATGTCGATCAGATCCGGGGAATGGACATTTCAATTATTACCACTGCAAATACAGATGAAGAAGGACGTGCCCTTTTAAAGGAACTGGGAATGCCCTTCCGCGATAACTGAGGCAGGCTGACAAAGAGGAAATTATGGCGTCTAACGACACAATTGCAGACATGCTGACCCGCATTCGCAACGCGAATCTTGCCCGGCATCAAACGACTGAAGTTCCGTCAACCAAAATGACGCGCAATATCGCGCGCGTACTTCTGGAAGAGGGATTCATCAGCGAGTTTTCAGAGACTGGCGAGGGCGTGCAGAAAAATCTTGTCATTGCCCTCAAATATAAAGGTAAAGGGCGGCGTCCAATTATTAATGCATTGCAGCGAGTTAGCAAGCCTGGACTGCGAGTGTACTCAAACTGTCGAGAGTTGCCCCGCGTGCTGGGAGGCATTGGGATTGCCATTGTTTCCACATCCAGTGGCATCATGACTGACCGAGACGCACGTCGGCAGGGCGTAGGTGGAGAGGTGCTCTGCTACATCTGGTAAATCTCTTATAAGAGGCTGACTAGACCCGGTTGCCGCTTTGTCAGAAAGCCTATTAGATCATTCAATTTCTTGTCCTATTTGTGTTTGCCTGGTGGCGTTCTCATGGTCGAACGCATCGCTTAGAAGCCAGCAAGATTGTCCAGGAGTGACTTGTCATGTCTCGCATTGGAAAACGTCCAATTAGTGTTCCTCAAAAGGTGACCGTCACTCTTGACGGTCAGCATGTAGTTGTCAAAGGGCCCAAAGGAGAACTCTCGCGGGTGCTTCCTCCTGAAGTAGAAGTTCTCCAGGAAGGGGAAACCATACTGGTCAACCGTCGTAACGAATCTCGCGCCGCTCGTCAGCGCCATGGACTCTGCCGAACTTTGGTGGCCAATATGGTTGAGGGCGTGTCGCAAGGATTTCAGCGGAAGCTAGAGATTCAGGGAGTGGGTTATCGTGCCCAGATTCAAGGACGAAACCTTAACTTGATTGTGGGTTATAGCCATCCTGTTTTGATTGAGCCGCCTGAAGGTGTTCAGTTTGCTGTAGAGAATAATACAAACATTTTGGTTAGCGGCATCGATAAAGAGATTGTTGGGAATATTGCCGCTCAAGTTCGAGCCGTACGCCCGCCAGAACCCTATAAGGGCAAGGGTATTCGCTATGCTGGCGAGCTTGTCAGACGTAAGGCCGGTAAGGCAGGGAAGAAATAACCAATGAAACTGACTCGTAAGGAAGCGACTCTGCGTCGTCACGTCCGCATCCGCCAGGCAGTTTCTGGCACTTCCGATCGCCCTCGGTTGGCGGTGTTTCGCTCCAACCAGCATATCTATGCTCAGGTGATTGATGATATGCAGCATGTTACTCTAGCTGCGGCTTCGACGCTAGAGCCGGCTGTCCGTGAAAAACTATCCTCTGGCGCAAACTGTGAAGCTTCGGTCGAAGTTGGCAAGCTGATTGCAGCGCGATCGCTCGAAAAGGGCATTAAACAAGTGGTGTTTGACCGGGGTGGCAAGTTGTATCACGGTCGCGTCAAGGCTTTAGCCGATGCTGCTCGTGAAGGCGGACTGAGCTTCTAGCCTCTATGATTAACATCTAGGACAAGCACACTATCCAGGACAGACAGATAATGGCGAAAAAAACAAAAGCAAGTCGCGAGAAAGAAAAAGAAACCGAGTGGCAGGAGCGCGTAGTTCAAATTCGCCGAGTGACCAAGGTGGTAAAAGGCGGTAAAAAGCTGAGCTTTCGGGCGATCGTCATTGTTGGCAATGAGCGAGGCCAGGTGGGGGTTGGGGTTGGCAAAGCCGCCGACGTGATTGGTGCTGTGAAAAAAGGCGTCGCCGATGGCAAAAAGCACTTAGTTGAAGTTCCTCTGACCAAGTCCGACTCAATTCCGCATCCGACGAATGGGGCGGGCGGTGGTGCTAAGGTCATGATCCGTCCGGCAGCCCCAGGAACGGGCGTGATTGCAGGCGGCTCTGTCCGTACAGTCCTGGAGCTGGCCGGCGTAAAAAATGTGCTTGCCAAGCAACTCGGCTCAGGCAATCCGCTAAACAACGCCAGAGCTGCTGCGAATGCGCTTTCTTCGCTACGCACATTCGCTGATGTGGCCGAAGAACGCGACGTTCCTATCGAAAAACTCTACTCCTGACGAACCATGAGACTTGCAGACACATTTCCTAAACCTGGCTCTCAAAAACGTCGTCGCCGAATTGGACGAGGCATTGCCGCTGGACAAGGGGCAAGCGGTGGCTTCGGGATGCGGGGGCAAAAATCTCGTTCTGGTCGTAGCACTCGTCCTGGCTTTGAAGGGGGACAGTTGCCCCTTTACCGTCGGGTTCCCAAGCTGAAGCATTTCCCTCTAATTAATCGAATTTCTTACACCATTATCAATGTGGGAGATTTAGCAGACTTACCCAAGGGCACGGAAGTTACTCTGGCTTCTTTGATGGAGTCTGGAGTAGTCACCCAAAATGACGGTCCTTTAAAGATCTTGGGCGATGGCGAGATCAATGTTGCCCTTCAGGTAACTGCTGCTGCGTTTACCCAAACAGCAAAGAGCAAAATTGAGGCCGCAGGCGGCAGTTGCAACCTGTTAGATTAAAACATGGAGCAACTTTGCAGCAAAGGCAGAGCGGTGAGTCCTAACTTCTCCTGCTCTGCTTAGTCTTATAGAGGGAGGGGGATTGTTACTATGGTGCGCGATAAGACGCCTACAGCCCAGGAAACATTTTTGCAAATGGCGCAGGCAGCAGGACTGCGTGGGCGAATTTTGCTGACTTTAGGAATGCTGATTTTGGTTCGCTTAGGCGTGTTTATCCCGATTCCGGGGATCAACCGTCAGGCGTTCCAAGCAGCGACTGAAACTGGCGCTCTGTCAGCCATTATTGGTTTTTTGGATGTGTTCACAGGACGTGGACTTTCGACTCTGGGCATTTTTGCTTTAGGCATTTTGCCTTATATCAATGCTTCTATTATTCTGCAACTGCTCACCGCAGCTCTCCCTAGCCTTGAAAAGCTGCAAAAGGAAGAGGGCGAGGCAGGACGCCGCAAAATTGCTCAAATTACTCGCTATGTTGCGCTCGGTTGGGGCATTATCCAGAGCCTGGGTTTGGCAATTTTTGTGAATCAATTTGCTGAGTCCCCAGGGCCCGTGTTTATTTCGCAGATGGTGCTAGCGCTTACCGCAGGCTCGATGTTTGTGATGTGGGTTGGGGAGCTGATTACCGAACGAGGGGTTGGTAATGGCGCATCTTTATTGATTTTTGTCAGTATTGTGTCTACCTTGCCGCGATCGCTCGGACAGACGATCGATTTGGCTCAGAGTGGCGATCGCAGCGTTGTTAGCGGTGTCGTTATTTTGCTGCTTGTATTCTTGGCAATGATTATCGGGATTGTCTTTGTTCAAGAAGGAACTCGCCGTATTCCGATTATTTCGGCTCGTCGTCAGGTAGGTCGAAAGCTCTACCTGGAAAAGAGCAGCTATCTACCGCTGCGCTTAAACCAAGGCGGTGTGATGCCAATTATTTTTGCAACTGCCGTGCTGTCTCTTCCCATCTATTTGTCTCAATTTTTTGGCGATAACGAGTTGGTTGCTAAGGCACTGGCGTATTTACGTCCTGGAACTTGGGTTTATGTGCTAGTGCTGCTGCTCCTCATTCTGTTTTTTAGCTATTTCTACGCTTCCTTGGTCGTCAACCCAGTAGATATGTCCCAGAACCTGAAGAAGATGGGTGCCAGTGTACCCGGCATTCGTCCAGGAAAAGCAACTAGCGACTATATTGAGCGGGTTTTGAATCGACTAACTTTTTTGGGTGCCATTTTCTTGGGTTTGGTGGCGATTGTGCCTGCTGCGGTGGAAGGCGCGACTCGCGTTACCACCTTTCAAGGGCTGGGGGCAACCTCACTGCTGATTTTGGTAGGTGTGGCGATTGATACGGCTAAGCAAATCCAGACCTACGTGATTTCCCAACGCTACGAAGGGATGGTGAAACAATAGTGGCACGACTGATATTTTTGGGAGCGCCTGGAGCAGGGAAGGGGACTCAAGCGGCCGCATTGGCAGCCAGTTCCGAGATTCCCCATGTTTCTACAGGAGATATATTGCGGGCTGCCGTGGCAGGCGGCACTGAACTAGGGCAGAAGGCTCAATCCTATATGGATCGGGGAGAGCTTGTCCCAGACGTGCTGATCTTGGATTTGGTGCGCGATCGCCTCGCTCAGCCCGATGCTCAGGTAGGCTGGATTTTAGACGGGTTTCCCCGCACCGTTGAGCAGGCTAAATTTCTGGATGCTTTGCTGGGGGAAATTGAGCAATCCTGCGATTGCGTGGTCAATTTAGAAGTTCCTGATGAAGTTCTTGTAGCTCGTCTACTCGGTCGCGGGCGCAAAGACGATAGCGAAGAAGTTATTCGCACGCGCCTGGCGATTTATCGAGACCAAACGGCCCCCCTGATTGACTTTTATCGCGATCGCCAACAGCTTGTCTCGATCGACGGTAGCCAGTCAATTGAGCATGTGGGGTCAGCCCTGCGCCAATTAGTTAACAGCTAGGTGAATTTGAGGACTCTACGATTGGCGGGAAAAGCTCTAGAGTTTATGTGCCTTTTGGTAATGTCAACCTAGTATTTGTTAAACTGATGAATGGTGTTTTGCTGGACAGCTTTAAAATTTAGAGATTTAGAGCGACATTCTCTAGAAGCAAAGGTGGGTTCTCGCGTAGAGACTTGCATAATTACTCTTAACCTTAAAGCGTCAAAACCAGGCTCTGAAGATTGATCACTTGTAATTTGGGAGGACGCATTGTCTAAACAGGATCTAATTGAAATGGAAGGGACGGTTACAGACTCCCTGCCCAATGCCATGTTTCGTGTGGATTTAGACAACGGATTTAATGTTTTAGCCCACATTTCGGGCAAGATTCGCCGCAATTACATCAAAATTTTGCCGGGCGATCGCGTTAAGGTCGAGCTTACCCCTTACGACTTAACGAAGGGACGCATCACCTATCGCCTTCGTAATAAAAAATAGCAAAATACGCTGCATTAATCTGTGGCCTTGGTGCTTGAGGCGATCGCCTGAATACAGGCGATTATTTAACATGAGGATAAGCTTGACATATCGCTCATAAAGTTGATAACATATTGGGTTTGTAGTCAGTAGTCGCATTTGGGACATTTCGGGGCATGAAAGTCCGAGCATCCGTCAAGAAAATCTGTGAAAAGTGTCGCGTCATCCGTCGTCGCGGTCGAGTGATGGTGATTTGTTCTAACCCAAAGCATAAACAGCGTCAAGGTTAGAAGTCGAGAAGACCCGTGGATAGCTCAGGGTCGGTTTAAGGTTGAGTTTTTATTGCTGAGCGGCAGAAGTAGGAGTACAAAGCGTGGCACGAATTGCCGGAGTGGATCTTCCTCGCGATAAGCGTGTTGAGATCGGTTTGACCTATATCTATGGCATCGGGCTGACCCGATCCAAAGCAATTCTCGCGAAAACGGGCGTAAACCCTGATACTCGCGTGAAGGATCTGAGCGATCCTGATGTCGCAGCTCTACGGGAAACGGTGGAGTCGGATTATGAAGTCGAAGGGGACTTAAGACGTCTGGAGTCTTTGAACATCAAGCGATTGATGGACATTGGCACCTATCGAGGACGGCGGCATCGCATGGGGCTGCCTGTTCGCGGACAGCGAACCCGCACCAACGCTCGGACTCGTCGGGGTGGGCGGCGTACTGTGGCTGGTAAGAAGAAGGCACCCGGTAAGAAATAGAGTGAGCGGGTTAGGCATAGAGCAATCCGCTCACCGTGTCCCGCATCTATTGTTCCAAGCCTTGAAAGCAGCATGATTCCTATCCGGCAAGGATCAGACTGCTATCCCCTCTCTTCATTTTTGATGAAATTAAGGTGATGGGGTTAAGGCAGTCGCGATTTTGCCACTGCTGACGACAGAAAGACTACAGTAGTCTTCTTTCTTCAAGGATCTACTCCAAACTTTGTAGTCGATCTCTAGCCTTTAGTCTGGTGCTTGCTGTTGATCAGCAATCCGCCGTTCACTATTTTGTCCTGTGCCTTTATCTGCCTGAGCTGTTCCGTTAGTCGTGCAGTTTGGCAAAAGTAAACCTGATTCCCACTTATCAAAGAGAAATGGCCCGACAACCAACGAAACGAACTGGTCCTAAAAAGCAGAAGAAAAACATCCCCAGCGGTGTAGCCCACATCCAATCTACGTTTAACAACACAATTGTGACGATTACGGATGGCAGTGGAGAAGCTATCTCCTGGGCTTCTGCTGGTTCTAGCGGTTTCAAAGGAGCCAAGAAAGGAACTCCTTTCGCGGCCCAAACTGCTGCCGAAAATGCTGCGCGGCGTGCCATGGATCAAGGCATGCGACAGATTGAGGTGATGGTTAGTGGTCCTGGTTCTGGTCGAGAAACTGCTATCCGAGCATTGCAGGGTGCTGGTCTAGAAATTACTCTGATCCGGGACGTGACCCCGATTCCTCATAACGGCTGTCGTCCTCCCAAGCGGCGGCGAGTTTAGCCTCTCTCCTCGGTAGAGAGATTGCTACCTGGATTGGTTAATAAAGGATTAGGCGTCTGGACTTGATACTTAAGCGATAGATCTTGTTGCAAGCCCTAATATCTTTGCTAATCTGACCAGTTAGTTTTTGTCTTCCTGGGGCATTGGACAAACGCTGGCAGACGAGAACATTGAAAACATAAGAAGGTTGCCTGCCTTCTGTGGCTAAGGAGAAGAGAGGTTGGTCTATGGCACATTTCAAAGTTGAGTGCATAGAGTCCGAAACAGGAAAGAATCAGAGTCTGTATAGCAAGTTTGTGCTTGAGCCTTTGGAGCGAGGTCAAGGGACGACGGTTGGCAATGCACTCCGTCGAGTCTTGCTGTCAAATTTGGAAGGTGCTGCGGTTACGGCTGTGCGTATTGCCGGTGTAACTCATGAGTTTATGACGGTTCCGGGTGTCAAAGAGGATGCACTCGATATCCTTCTGAATATGAAAGAGGCGGTGTTGAAAAGCTATTCTGCGCAACCTCAGATCGGGCGTTTGCGCGTGGAGGGACCGCTAGATGTAACTTCTGCATATTTTGATCTGCCTTCTGAGGTTGAGGTCGTAGACGAAACTCAACACATTGCCACGGTTTCGGCGGGTGCAGTGTTAGAGATGGAGTTCAAGATTGAGAAAGGCATCGGCTACCGGGCTATCGATCGCAGTCGAGATGACTCCTCGTCTGTTGATTACCTTCAGATTGACTCTATCTTCATGCCTGTTCGGAAGGTCAACTACAGCGTAGAAGATGCTCGAGTTGGGGGATCTTTGGAGAAGGATCGCTTGATCATGGAGGTTTGGACAAATGGCAGCATCACGCCTCAAGATGCGCTGAGCCAGGCGGCCAATATTCTGGTTGATCTATTCATGCCGTTGAAAGACATCACAATTGATGATATTGGCCCTATCTTCTCCGATGACGAAGATCCTCATAATCAGATTCTGATTGAGGAGCTGAATCTTTCAGTACGCGCCTATAACTGCCTTAAGCGAGCGCAGATTAATACGGTTGCGGATTTGCTGGAGTATTCCCAAGAAGATCTTCTGGAAATCAAAAACTTTGGTGCCAAATCTGCTGATGAGGTGATTGAGGCGCTGCAAACCCGTATGGGGATTACGCTACCTCATGAGAAGCCAGCCAAAACGAGCTAGTGCCTCTCTGGTTGGCAACCGGTATTGAAGCCGGTAAGCGGGGTTTGGGGGTTTGGGTTAAACCAGACGATGTTTTCATTGTTTTTGCTGTTTAGTTTAATTTCTACGTGATATGCGTCACCGTTGTCGAGTTCCAGAACTAGGTAAGCCTGCTGACCAGCGACGCGCTCTTCTGAGAGCGCTGACGACTGAGCTGATCCGCCACGGTCGCATTACGACGACTAAGGTGCGGGCTAAGGCCGTCCGCTCTGAGGCGGATCGGATGATTACGTTAGCGAAGGATGGCTCTTTGGCTGCCCGTCGTGAAGCGATGGGCTATCTCTATGACAAGCAGCTTGTTCACGCGCTGTTTGAGGGAGCAAAGGATCGCTATGGCGATCGCAATGGTGGCTATACTCGCATTCTGCGAACTGTCAGCCGCCGGGGCGATAACGCCGACATGGCGATCATCGAACTCACTTGAGGATGTAAGCGTCTGGCTATGGCAACCGTGCTGCCGGAACTGGGAGAAACTGGAAAGCCGAGAAATTCTCTGCAACCAGAGTCTCAACGAGTCGCTCTGGTTATTCAATACCTGGGCACTCGTTTTCACGGCTGGCAGCGACAGGCTCAGCATCGCACTGTACAGGAGGAGATTGAACGGGCGATCGCCTCTGTATTGGGTCATCCAGTGACGCTGCATGGAGCCGGACGGACTGATTCGGGCGTTCACGCAGCAGCACAGGTAGCTCATTTTGATGCAGCAACCGTCATTCCGCCCCATCGCTGGCGAGACATTCTCAACGGCCGCCTGCCGGATGATGTACTGGTCAGGGCTTCAGCCCCAGTGGCGAAAGCCTGGCATGCCCGCTTTTCGGCATCCTGGCGGCGCTATCGCTACACCCTATATACCGATGCCTGTCCTAACCTGTTTGTTCGCCCCTTTAGCTGGCACTACTACCAGGTGCCGCTTGATGTAGGAGCTATGCAATCGGCGCTGATGCCGCTGCTGGGACGACAGCATCTGGCAGCGTTTCACCGGGCTGGCTCTAAGCGTGCCCATTCTTGGGTAGATGTGCAGGTGGTAGAGTGTATCCGACGTGGCCCATTCGTGCAGATAGAGATTCAGGCGAGTGGGTTTCTCTATGGCATGGTGCGGTTACTGGTAGGGCTGCTGGTGGAGGTTGGCGGAGGCGGGCGATCGCCTGAAGCGTTTACTCGTCTCTGGCAAGAACAGCGCCGGGATGAAGTGAAGTATGCTGCACCGCCTCAGGGTTTGTGCTTATTGCGCGTTGGCTATCCTGACTCTCCGTTTGAGCCGGCCCTCTGGTACGACACTCAGCCCCAGTTCCTGTTGCCCTTGACCGAATCAGCCTCTGCCTTGCTTTCCTCCGGTTAATTTTTATAGATGACGGTTGCCTAAAACGCCCAACACCTCTCGCAAGCTTTCCCTAG
Organism: Cyanobacteria bacterium J069; assembly: GCA_003695655.1. GTDB lineage: Bacteria > Cyanobacteriota > Cyanobacteriia > Elainellales > Elainellaceae > Thermoleptolyngbya. The sequence goes on along the minus strand of RFIF01000597.1, from coordinate 4,804 downwards.
CCTTTTCACCCTTAGCTTTTTCACAAAGTCGGAACATTATGAACAAGACCTACCTCCCTCCTGAAGCTGAAATCGAGCGCAAATGGTACGTGGTAGATGCCGCAGACCAGCGCCTGGGACGGCTGGCTAGTGCGGTAGCTAGCGTACTGCGCGGCAAAAACAAGCCGACCTTTACACCCCACATGGACACGGGCGATTTTGTCATTGTTGTGAATGCTGAGAAGATCAGCGTCACGGGCAAAAAGCGGACCCAGAAGCTCTATCGTCGCCACTCCGGTCGCCCTGGCGGCATGAAGGTGGAAAATTTTACCAAGTTGCAGTCTCGTTTGCCGGAGCGCATTGTGGAGCAGGCAGTGAAGGGAATGCTGCCCAAAAACTCCTTGGGACGGCAACTGTTTACCAAACTGAAGGTTTACGCTGGCCCCACCCATCCTCATACAGCGCAGCAGCCAGAGGCTTTGACGATTAAAACTATTCCTGGAGACAAGTAAGAATGCAAGCTACTGAAAAGTCTGGTCGTGTTGTTTATTGGGGTACAGGGCGTCGTAAATCGGCGATCGCCCGCGTTCGGCTAGTGCCTGGCACTGGCAAGATTGTGGTCAATGGTCGTCCTGGTGAAGAGTATCTCCAATTCAATCCCGCCTATTTGTCGGCTGCCAAAGCGCCCCTGGAAACGCTAGGTTTGGAGAGTGAGTATGACGTGCTGGTGAACGCGAGCGGTGGTGGGCTAACAGGACAGGCTGATTCGATTCGCTTAGGCGTGGCTCGAGCGCTTTGCCAACTCGATCCAGAAAACCGCAAACCGCTGAAGATTGAAGGCTATCTAACCCGTGATCCCCGCGCCAAAGAGCGGAAAAAATACGGTCTACACAAAGCCCGCAAAGCACCTCAATACTCGAAGCGTTAGGCTGTTATTGGGGCGCAAAGTTTTGGAGAGCAAAACTCGTTCAAAGCAGTTTGTAGAAAGCTTACTCATAGGACATTGAGGACACTGTTATGCCAAAATCTGACATCCATCCCACCTGGTATCCGGAAGCCAAAGTGTACTGCAATGGTGAGCTGGTTACCACGGTTGGCTCTACCAAACCCGAGCTTCACGTAGACGTGTGGTCTGGCAATCACCCTTTTTATACTGGCACCCAAAAGATTATTGACACGGAAGGTCGTGTGGAGCGCTTCCTGCGCAAATACGGGATGACCGACTCGCGCACGGGCGATGGTGCGGCTCCCGAGAAGAAGTAGCGATAGGAAAGTTGGCGATCGCCTCGTTTTCCAAGGTGTATTCCTGAGCGGCTGCGGGTCTTCCGCCTGTCCTATCCATCGTTCTTCTTCCCCCCTTCCACTGCTATGGCAGAAGCATACCTCCTAGACAAACTGAAATCTGTAGAGCAAACCTTTCATGAACTGACGCGACGACTGGCCGACCCCGACATTGCCACCGATCCGAGCGAGTTTCAGAAAGTTGCTAAGGCCCGGTCGTCACTGGAAGAAACGGTGACGACCTTTGAGGCATGGAAAAAAGCAGAAACTGACCTAGAAGAGGCCCGTCAAATCCTGAAGGATTCAGGTGGCGATCCAGAAATGCGAGAAATTGCTGCTCTGGAGGTTGAAGAACTAGTTGAAAAAATTGAGCATCTAGAAAACCGTCTGAAGGTGCTTTTGCTCCCCAGAGATCCCAATGATGACAAAAACATCATGCTGGAGATTCGTGCTGGAGCGGGCGGAGATGAAGCCAGCATCTGGGCTGGGGATCTGCTGCGGATGTATTCTCGATATGCCGAAGCTCAAAACTGGCGCGTGAAAATGGTGAGCGAGTCACTAGCAGACATGGGCGGCTTCAAAGAGGCAATTCTGGAAATCCAGGGCGACCAAGTTTATAGCAAACTGAAGTTTGAAGCGGGGGTGCATCGAGTTCAGCGTGTGCCTGTAACGGAAGCTGGTGGACGAGTTCATACCTCAACCGCAACGGTCGCCATTATGCCTGAAGTCGATGATGTAGAGGTAGAAATCGATCCCAAAGATATCGAACTCAAGACGGCCCGATCCGGCGGCTCCGGCGGACAAAACGTCAACAAAGTGGAAACGGCCGTTGATCTGATCCACAAGCCAACAGGTATCCGCGTATTTTGCACAGAAGAGCGATCGCAGCTTCAGAACCGCGAACGGGCAATGCAGATCCTGCGGGCCAAGCTTTACGAAATTAAGCTGAGAGAGCAGCAAGAGGCAGTAACCTCAATGCGCCGCTCCCAGGTCGGCACAGGTGAGCGCTCTGAGAAAATTCGCACTTACAATTACAAAGACAATCGCGTAACAGACCATCGCCTCAATCAAAACTTTGGATTGAACTCAGTTTTAGAAGGCGACCTCGAAACCGTGATTCAATCCTGTATTTCCCGGGATCAGCAGGAGCGGCTTGAAGAGTTGGCTGCTTCCTCTTAATTGGCTGCTTCCTCTTAATAAGACAAGAACGAGCCTTTGCCCAGGTGTCTTAACCCTTCTGACAAAGAGCAACTGACCAGATAATGTGGTTTGACAACTAACCTACTAACCTTCTTTATGAGGCGGCATCGGCTGCGGGTTAATGACATCTGGCTCGATTAGCTCGCTTAGCGCCTCAGTCAACGCTTTAGGGTCCATAAACACAATCTTGGCGTTTGAGCTGTCTCCCAGGCGATAGCTAGCGTCCACATAGCGCTGCGCCACCAGATACTTCATGATTTCTCGGCTGTTGGGTTGGGACTTCAGGGCATCTGCAATCATCCGCATAGACTGCACCGCACCCTCAGCCTCCTCAATCGCCGCCTGCTTTTTACCCTGAGCCTCAGAAATAGCCGCCTTCTTCTTACTTTCGGCTGCCCGCTCTAATTCCATAGCCCGCAGCACGTCGGCCGCAGGCTCAATGCTTTGCACTTCCACCCGCGTCACCTTCACACCCCAAGTGGCGGTTGCCTCGTCTAGTTGATGAAGCAGCGCCTGATTGATCTCGTTTCTGGAAGAAAACGTCTGTGCCAGACTCATGCGCCCGATTTCAGACCGGAGTGTCGTAGTCACCAGGCTTTCCAGCGCTTCCTCGATGTCTTCTACAGCATAGAAGGTGCGCTCTAGCTGCAAGATTCGCCAGTAGACCACTGCGTCTACATCAGCCGACACGTTGTCACCGGTAATGGCTTTTTGCTTTTCAATGTCCAGCACGCGCTCACGAGTTGACTCTTCCAGAACGATTGTGTCTAGAAAAGGCACGACAAAATTCAGTCCGGGAGTCAGCTTACGATGAAACTTCCCCAACCGCTCTACAAGCGCCTCTGTGCCCTGGTTAATGATTCTGACGGAACCGACGGTATAACCCACAATTAGGAGAGCAAGAGCAGCAACGATGGACTCCATAGGGTTAGATTCTCCAAAGCAGCATCAGAGGGGAAAGGTCGTTTCTCTGGTTGTCTCTCTAATGTATCCTCTGTGGCGAAATTTGGTACGGATGAACCGTGATAGGGTGATGAGGTGGTAGAGGACAGCAAGAGAACCTTTTTCTTAACAACTCTTTATTATGGGGTTAACGTCTACCTCTGTCTGCATCCATGCTTAGCCAAATTAAGGATCTTGCGGCCAACCTCGCACCCCGACTCATCGAGATTCGTCGCCATCTGCACAGCCATCCAGAGCTAAGCGGGCAAGAGTATCAGACGGCAGCCTATGTGTCGGGCGTGGTGTCTTCTTGCGGACTCTATGTTCAAGAGTTGGTCGGTAAGACGGGTGTCGTTGCTGAACTGCGCGGCACGGGAGAAGACTTGCGGATGCTAGCGATCCGCACTGATATGGACGCACTGCCGATTCAGGAGCGTACCGGACTGGAATTTGCCTCACGACAGCAGGGAATCATGCACGCCTGCGGGCATGACGTGCACACGACGGTGGGTCTGGGTACAGCGATGGTGCTGGCGCAGTTGGGAATCCGTTTCCCTGGCACAATTCGCTTTTTGTTTCAGCCGGCGGAGGAAACCGCGCAGGGCGCAGGCTGGATGATCCGCGATGGGGTGATGGAGGGGGTGTCCTCGATTTTCGGGGTGCATACGTTTCCAACGATTCCGGGCGGTTCGGTGGGCATTCGCTATGGGGCGCTGACGGCGGCGGCGGATGATTTGGAGTTGATTATCACGGGTGAGTCGGGGCATGGGGCACGTCCTCATGAGGCGATCGACGCAATCTGGATTGCGTCACAAATTATTACTACGCTGCAACAGGCGATTAGCCGCACGCAGAATCCGCTGCGTCCCGTCGTGCTGACGATTGGGCAGATTCAGGGTGGACGCGCTCCGAATGTGATCGCTGATCAAGTGCGGATGCTAGGAACCGTGCGATCGCTCCACCCAGAAACCAGCGCCAACCTGCCCGCCTGGATCGAGCAGATCGTGGCGAATATCTGCCAGAGCTATGGCGCAAAATATACGCTGAACTATCGCCGGGGTGTGCCATCGGTGCAAAACGATCCGGCGCTGACGCAGATCGTCGAGTCTGCTGCATCGGAAGCCTGGGGGGGCGATCGCATTCAGATTCTGCTAGAGCCGTCCCTTGGTGCAGAAGATTTCTCACTCTATCTGCAACATGCACCCGGCACGATGTTCCGCCTCGGTGTGGCCTGGTCAGACAAACCCAACTATCCACTCCATCATCCTCAGTTTCATGTAGACGAAACGGCGATCATTACAGGTGTGGTGACGATGGCCTACGCGGCGTATAAGTATTGGCAGCAGTAGAGGGAGTGTTGGGGTGCTGGGGTGTTGGAGCGATGAGGTGAGGGGGAGGGGGG
>RFIF01000596.1 GCA_003695655.1 Cyanobacteria bacterium J069 | reverse complement strand
TGTGCCTTTTGTCATTCATGAATCAACTCATGGTTAGCCTTTTGTCAGCCAGGCTGGCAGCCCTTCCGGGGCTTTCACCTGAGACAGGATCGCCTCCAGGGTTTCGCCTTCTAGCACCTCCGCAGTCAGCAGGGTTTGGGTGGCGGACTCCAGCAGGTCGCGGTTGAGGCGGAGGATGGTTTGCGCCATGTCGTGGGCATTGTCGATTGCCTGCTTGACCTGGCGATCGATTTCGGCAGCGACTTCCGGGCTAATGGCGCGGCGCGTGCTGCCGCCGTCGAGGAACTGCGCCTGGTTTTTCTCGAAGGCGATGGGGCCGAGGGTGGCGCTCATGCCGTATTGGGTGATGGCGCGCTCTGCCAGGTCGGTGGCCCGCTGGATGTCATCGCTGGCTCCCGTGGAGACTTTGCCAAAGACAATTTCCTCCGCCGATCGCCCGCCCAGAAGCGTCGCCAACTGCCCGCGCAGTTCGTCTTCTAGCAGCAAAAAGCGATCGCTCTCTGGCATTTGCATCGTGTAGCCCAGCGCCCCCATGCCGCGCGGCACGATGGAGATTTTGGACACCTTGCTGTCTCCGGGCATCAGCGCCCCGACGAGCGCATGGCCAACTTCGTGATAGGCGACGGTCTGCCGCTCCATCGGCGTCAGCACGCGCGATCGCTTTTCCAGTCCAGCAATCACGCGCTCAATGGCTTCTTTGAAATCTGCCATCAGCACGGCCTGGCGATTGTTGCGGGCCGCCATCAGAGCGGACTCGTTCACCAGGTTGGCCAGGTCTGCGCCAGAGAATCCGGACGTTTGAGCGGCGATCGCCTCCAGGTTCACATCCTCACCCATCGTCACCGGGCGGGCGTGGACTTGCAGAATTTGCAGGCGACCGCTCTTGTCGGGGCGATCGACCAGCACTTGCCGATCGAAGCGGCCGGGGCGGCGCAGCGCCGGGTCGAGGATTTCCGGGCGGTTGGTGGCGGCGATGACGATGACGCCATCGTTGCCGTCGAAGCCGTCCATTTCAGTCAGCAACTGGTTCAGCGTTTGGTCGCGCTCGTCGTTGCCGCCGACGGGGTTGGCGCTGCGGGTTTTGCCGATGGCGTCCAGCTCATCAATGAACACAATGCAGGGAGCCTGCCGCTTGGCCCGGTTAAACAGATCCCGCACCCGCGACGCGCCCACACCCACAAACATTTCTACAAATTCCGAGCCGGACATGCTGATGAAGGGAACGCCCGCTTCTCCGGCGATCGCCTTGGCCAGCAGCGTCTTGCCCGTTCCTGGCGGGCCCACCAGCAGCACGCCCTTGGGAATCTTCGCGCCGATCTTGCGATACTTCTCGCCGTTCGCCAAAAAGTCCACAATCTCTTGCAGCTCTTGCTTCGACTCATCTACGCCGGCCACATCGGCAAAGGTGATCTTGCCTTTACCAGCCGCCTGGTTATACACCCGTGCATTGCTCTTGCCCATGCCCATGCCGACGCCCAGCCCGCCGAAGCCGCCGCCCAGTCCGCCGCCAAAGCCGCTATTGGAACCGCCACCGCCAGCTTGATTTTGCTTGGCCAGCCACGCAAACAACCCCACCAGCATCCCCGTGGAGAGCAAGATGCCTGCGACCAGTCCAGAGGTGTCACCATTTTCTTGGAGCGTGGTGAAGGACACGCCGTGGCGACGCAGCAGACCCGGCAGGTCATCGGTGGCACCAGCGGAATGAGTGTAAAGGTGTTGGCCGCCAAATTCTGGTTTCAGTGTGTAATCAATGCGATCGCGCTTAATCACGACCTGCTGCACCTGGGAGGATTTCACCTGAGCCAAAAAGGTGCTGTAGGTCGATAGGGAACGGGATTCAGTCTTCATGGGCTGTAATTCCTGAAAGCAATAAGGATAGAAGTGGGCGATCGCTTGATTCACATCGCGCTTCTCACACCACTGATTCTCACTGCAATCCCTTTCCGGCAGAGAGATGAGAACCCTACCAAATCTTGTGGGTTTTCCGAAAGTTGGAAATCATTCCCTTCAAGGATGGCGGTTACTACGAATCGCTTGCTGGGTTTTCCAAACTATAACTAACGGTTAGCCAACTATTAGCTAATAGTTTCTATTCAAGCTAAAGGCCTTGAAAGCTGGCACCAGTCTTTTCTCTTTACTAATTTCTAGTAGCTAATCTCAAGTTTCTCGGCTTTTTATTGATTCTGAATCTACGGCAAAACGCCCGACTTTGGAAGAGTCACTTTGGGAAAGTAAGATAAAAATGCTCAATTAATCTCTGCCGCAGGGTGCGATCTAGCCTCGACCCTTTGAGAGAGGGACATCGCGGCTCAAGACGATAGGCTTAATTTATAAATCCCAATGAACTGAAAGTAATAAGCAAGCACTGTTATGCAACATCCCCATTCCACTCAGTCTTTTTGGCTTGATTCAACTCAAGATTCTGCGTCCTATCCCAACTTGATTAGCGAGACGTTTAATGGCGTTTCGGTTGATGTGGCGATCGTTGGCGCAGGCATTGCTGGACTGACGACCGCTTATCAGCTCTGGAAGTCTGGGAAGACAGTGGCAATTATTGATGCGGGGGCGATCGCCGCTGGCGTGAGCGGACACACCACCGCAAAAGTCACCTCTCTGCACCAGCTAATCTACGCGCAATTAATCAAGGACTTAGGCGAAGACAAAGCGCGCCTCTATGCCGAAGCCAATCAGACGGCAGTGGAATTTGTGGCGCAACTGGTGAGAACGGAGCAAATTGAGTGCGACTTTAGCCGTCAAACGGCCTACACCTTTGCCGAATCGACCGATCAGCTCCAGTCGATTCAGGACGAAGTGGAAGCTGCGGTGAAGCTGGGATTGCCTGCTAGCTTTGTCACTGAAACGTCTTTGCCTTTCCCAGTGGCAGGCGCGATCGCCTTCGACCGCCAGGCCCAGTTCCATCCGCGTCGCTATTTGGCGCACCTGGCGCAGGCGATCGCCGCCGATATTAATAGCTACGTTTTTGAGAACTCTCGCGTCCTGGAAGTGAACGAGGGCGATCCTTGCCAAATTGTGACGGCGCAGGGGACGATTCATGCCAAAGATGTAGTAGTCACCACAAATCTGCCGTTTCTGGATCAGGGGCTGTTCTTTGCCAAATCCTATGCTAAGCGGTCGTACATTATTGCTGCCCCAATTGAGAGCGATCGCGCTCCCCAGGGCATGTTCATCGGCACGGGCGAGGGCTACCGCTCGATCCGCACTACGCCCTATGAAGATAAGCAACTGCTGCTGATTGGTGGCGAAGGACATAAAGTGGGCAGCGACGAAGCCACTGAAGAGCGCTTTGAGCGACTCGAAAACTATGCGCGATCGCGCTTTGGGGTCACGGAAATTGCCTATCGCTGGTCAACTCAGGATTATGTCTCGTTCGATAAGGTGCCCTATGTCGGCAAACTGACGCCGATAAACAATCATATTTATGTGGCTACGGGGTTCAGCCTGTGGGGTATGACCAATGGCACAGTAGCCGGACTGATCCTATCGGATCTGATCCTGGGTGTAGAGAATCCCTGGGCGTCGCTCTATGACTCGCTGCGGGCTACGCCGTTTGTCTCACCACAATCGCTGAAAAACAACCTGGAAACTGGGGTGCACTGGGTAGGCGATCGCCTGAAAGGTTTGCAACACCACTCCTTTAGTGACGTTGCAGCGGGTGAAGGCAAGCTAGTGACAATCGATAGCAAAAAGCTGGCTGCCTATCGCGATGAGGCCGGACAAATTCATGCGGTGTCTCCGGTCTGCACTCATTTGGGCTGTATCGTCAACTGGAACGACGCTGAGAAGAGTTGGGATTGTCCCTGCCACGGCGGCCGTTTTAGCTGCGATGGTAAGGTGTTGCACGGGCCACCAGTTACAGATTTGGAGGCTTACCCCGTGTCTCCTGTGGAAACTGTTTCTACCCGATAGATCTGCTGCCTTCCTCCAACCAGGAAGAGTCAGACTGAAATGTAGATCGTTAATGTGGATCGTTAATGTGAATCGTTAATGTGAATCGTTAATGTGAATCGTTGCGCGATCGCCTTGCGCAGCGATTCATTTATATTGCATTCAATTTTCGCTCACTTGAACTTGACTTTAGCCTGACTTTAGCTTGAATTCAGTGAGTCTATCCTAATCCGGCAGGGCTTCCGGTATAGCTAAAGTAGCTGGCTCCCAGGTTGAGTTTTTGCGTTCCTGCCACAATGGCAATTAGCTCATCTTGGCGATTCAGCGCACCGTTCTTATTTGTATCCCAAAAGATGGCCGTTCCCTGAGTGCGGCGGATGGGCGATCTGCCTAGCAGGTATTGGTTGCGGGTACCGTGGAGTTGAATGATGTCGTCGGCCGGACTGAAGTCTTGAAGCAGCGCGTAATCTTTGAGTCCGCGCTGCTTCGGTTTGCCGTCGTCATAGAAAGCAGTCATTGCATCACCTAGCAAAAAGCGATCGCGCCCTGCCCCGCCAATCAGCACATCGACGCTGCCGCGACCGCTGCTGTTGCCCACGCCGTTCAAAATATCGTTGCCGCCGCGGACGTCCAGTCGATTGCTGCGAGAGTCGCCCACCAGCATATTCCCAAGCTGCGTGCCCAGCAGCACGTCGGTCTTGGCCAGCCGCGACGGCAGCTTTAGCCCCAGTGCCTTAACGATTTCTCGATCCAGAATCGGTTGGTTGCCCCGCCATTCGGCAAAGCCAAAATTGTCATCCACATAGCCCCACGACGCCCAGCCAATGCCCAGCTCCTCAAACACGGTGCGGGCATCCCGCATCCAGCGCGTGCGGTCGGCTGCGGAAGCATAGGCCGCATACACACCAAACTCAGTGCAGATTAGCTCCACGCCGTTTTGCCGGGCCCACTGGGCGGCTTCGCCAATGCGCGATCGCAGCTTGTCTATATCCCACCGCTGCTGCCCATAGTCCAAAATTGCCGCCCGCGCTGCCGGGTCGCTCACCTGCTGTGCGAGGGGCTGTACGCTGTCAAAGCTGGCGGGATAGGGCACGTTCCGCAGTCTACCTTCCACCGTGTCGCCAATCCACGGAGCGCCCTGATGCGTGAAGATAAACGGCTCGTAAAAGTGAAAGTCGTAGATGACGTTTTTGTCGGGCAGCGGTTGCAACTGCACCAAGGTCGAAATGTTTTGCCAGAAGGCGCTAACGGCAATCAGCGTGTGCTGAGGCGCAGCTTCGCGGATGGCGCGCAATAATTCCTGCTGAATCGGCTCCCAAGCTTTGGGGTTGTCGCGAAACACGGGTTCGTTCATCGGCTGGATGAACGTCCGCTCTGGATTCGTGGTCTTGTGCAAATGCGCCGCGAGCGATCGCCAAAAAGCGGTAAACATCCGCCGAAACTGTGGGTTCTCCAAACTGGCGGAGTAGTTGTTTTGGCTACCGTCGATCAGCGGCGTGCTGTGTAGATCGATCACCACGCCGAGCTTTTGCGACTGGATTTGGGCGATCGCCCGATTTAGCCGAGTCAGCGCTTTTGGATTGAGGCGATTCGGCGCGCTGTCGCTATATAACGCCGAAAAATCAATCGGAATCCGCACATAGGTAAACCCCATCTGCTTCATCAGCGCAAAGTCTTTTTTGGTGTAAGGATTGGGGTTGGATCGATCAGGATACCAAAACCAGTTGGCCAGGTTCACTCCCCGTGCCAGCACATCAGCGCGAGCCATAACAGCAATGCGATAAAAGGAACGTTAGGGAATAAAGCGTCGGGGAATACGGAGAGTAATCACCTGAGCGATTGTATAAAAACCGCTTACGTGAACGAGATGTTCTCATCCTCCCAGCTTTTTGGGTTTCTGGTCGCCTGGCATCCCTGCCCCTACTAAACTTTCACACCGCCCAAAGCTATATAAAGCTTCCGTGACTTGTCACAATCTGACAGATCCGCTTAAGACCTAGACTGGAAAACTTAAAGCCAACTTTTTTTGAGCCATTTTCCAATGGTAGAAGGGTCGTGATGAAGAGCCATTTGGAGAGGAGTTCAGACATAGTTAAATTCAGCCAGTGGCGTGGCTAAATTTAACTATGACGATTCGAGGCTTCTCGAAATAGCAGATCGAGAAGTGTAAGATGTCAAATGTTGACGTTAAGTAAGTTGATATTAAATAACCTTAACGAGCATGGAGGGATTCGAACCCCCGACCCTCAGAACCGGAATCTGATGCTCTATCCACTGAGCTACATGCCCTTGGTCTTTCAGCAAATGATTACGCCGAAGCGCGATCGCCGACAACCACTCAGAGAGTATAACACTTTAACCCTGGAACTGGAGATATGCCCTACAAGCTGCTATTCGTCTGCCTTGGCAATATTTGTCGATCGCCCTCTGCGGAAAATATTATGAATCTGCTGATTCAGCAAAATGGGCTAGAAAACGAGATTCTCTGCGACTCAGCGGGCACGGGCGCATGGCACGTTGGCAACCCGCCCGATCGCCGCATGAATGCCGCCGCGCAGGCTAAGCTGGGCATTTCGCTGCAAGGCACTGCCCGCCAGTTTCACCCCGACGATTTCGAGTCATTTGACCTGATCCTGGCGATGGACAAGGAAAACTATGAAAATATCCTGCGGCTCGACCGCAGGGGGCAATATCGCCACAAAGTGAAGCTGATGTGCGACTATTGCCAGACCTTTCCCGACCGCGAAGTGCCTGACCCCTACTATGGCGGCCCCGAGGGCTTTAATTATGTGATCGACCTGCTGATGGATGCTTGTGGGGGGCTGCTGGCGGAGGTGAGGGAGAGGGGGTGAGGA
>RFIF01000595.1 GCA_003695655.1 Cyanobacteria bacterium J069 | reverse complement strand
GGGGGCGGCGGGCTGCGCTGGCCGAATGCGCTGCTGGAGAGCGTCTTTGAGGCGATCGCGCTGACTGAACACCGCCGAGCGGCTGCCCAACTGTTCGCTCAGCCAGCGGTCGATGGTTTGATAGCTGTCGCGCAGGGTAGTGTTAATGCTGACCGGAGTTTCGACGGGTTCTACGGGCGCTGCGGCGTCTGCTGGCAGCACCTGTGGCCGCTCTAGCGTGCCCGCCAGCAGCGCTCGATAGGCGGGCGACACCGCAATGCCGTTATAGGTGACATCCACTGCGCCGCTGTTAAACGCCCGTGCCCCGTCTGCCCAGAGAATCAGCTTGGGCAACTGGTTGGGCGTTAGCACCTGCCGCAGGATTACGTCCACCACCTGCGCTGTTGCGCCATTGACGCCAAAATTAAACACTGACACATCGGCATAGCCCAGGTTGGCGAGTTCTCGCTGGAGCGCCACCGGATCAACGCCCCGCAGCGCCCGCGAACTGCCCACAATCAGCACGTCGGGCGGCGCACCCGTTTGCCGCAGGCGCTCGTAATAGAGCATCAGCTTTTCATCAAGCTGGCGACTGTTGAAGGTGGGGAAGGGCAGCCCCGCCGCCAGCACTTCAGCAACGGTTTCCGGTGGGGCGGCGCTGACGGGCGTGTAGGGCAGCGATCGCGACGAGACCAGGTTGTCGTCCGCGTCATCCGCGTCATCTGCATCATTGGGCGACGGCGGGAAGGGCGCGGATGGCTCCTCCTCGGCATCGTTGCGAATAAAGCCCGACGAGTCAAAGATGCGGTCGGCTGGCGTTTCAGAGGGTTGAGGGGTGGATTGGGGTGACTCTTCACGCAGTGGTGCTGTGGGCAAGTCGCGATCGCCCGGCGGCAGGGCCAGCGACGGCACTTCATCCACCGCCACAAACCGATCGGGACGAGCCGACTGCGCGGGCGGCTGGAGCAATCGCGCTAGCTGCCAATCGACTTGCACCGCCAACAGCAGCCCCGCCGCGCCCCAAACCGCCGCCAGCGCCGCGTTGCGATAGCTGAGTCCCGCCGATCGCCAGGTTGCTGGGGGGTCTGTGGTGGGGGCATCTTCGGTGGGTTCAAACAGGTGCGTTTTCACCAGCGCTTGCCGAATCGAGGTGCCGAGGCGATCGCACCAGCGCTGCCACACTGTTTGCAAATCGGCGTCGGAGCGCAAGATCAGCTCGCCCCCCGGTGTCAGCAGGTCGCCCACATAGGCATCGGTGGCTGCAAACTCGGGCGCAGGCTCTGGCACCACCCGCGATCGCGCGGCAAAATCGACTCCATAGCTCCACAGCGGCCGCTTTTGCCCAGCCCGCCGCCCATAGACCCGCACGCCCGCCACCTGGGGCAGATTTAGCTCTTTCAAAAAGCGCACCACCGTCGTGCCCACGCGCCGCTGGTCGGGGCAAACGGGCGCATCGCTCATCACATGCAGCAGATAGCGCTGGGCCGCTGCGGGCGCATCGGCGGGGACGCTGCCGTCGGGCTTGGGCAAGAGCTGGACGCGGATGCCGCCCGTTGCCAACTGCTGGTTCAGGTCGGGATTGAGCAGACGATTCAGCAAAAAGGCGATCGCCCCCCAATTACCCTGCTGGGCTAGCGCCAAAGTCGATTCTGCGAGCTGCGGCTGCTGGCTGGCTGGCAAGTCCAGCCATTCCACCCAGGCGGGCGTTTCCTGCTGAAGCACCTGCCCATAGACCGTGGCCGCCAGAATCCCCTGGGGCGCAATTGAGTGAAGCAACGCGCTGACCCCGGCTTTCACCGCGGCCCGGTCGGGCGGCTGGGGCGCAATAGCGCTCTGGGGTAGCGGGCTGCAAAACAGGTGCAGCGTTGATTCCCGCAGCGTGGCAGTGGAGACTTCGCCGTCCAGCATTTCCAGCACCGGATTCAGCAGGCGCGTCAGGCTGCCCACATCGCCCCAGCGGGCCCACTCGCGCAGCATCTCGTCCGGCGGCGTCAGATCTACCTGAAGCATCCAGTCGGGCTGGGCCTCGCCGGCCACCTGCACCCGCACCACCGCATCCCGAAAATCTTCCAGGTGCAAGTCTCGCAGATGCTGGGCCAGCGGTTCCGCCAGCAGCGAAGATTCGAGCGAATAGTTGGCCTCGCACAGCACCCACAGCCGCTGGAGCTGTGCCTCCAAAGACGGTTCGGCGTCAGCCGATTTTTGGGGATGCAGCGGTTTGACGCTGACCTTCACCGACACCCCAAAGCTGCTGAGGTGGTCGCTCAGATAGCGGGCGATCGCCTGCTCATTTCCCTGCCGCGCTAGTGCCAAATTCGACACTTGCAGCGCTGAACCTGCGGCTGATCGCTCGTCCGACCGATTTTCGAGTTGATCTTCGGGCAACTCTGGTGGCAACTCTGGCGGCAACTCTGGCGATCGCGACGGGCCGCCGATTTCCCAGGGGGGACGGGCCGGCGCAACGTCCGAATTCTGGCGGGTGGCGATCGTCGCCTGCGATCGTTCAGCCCGGATTGAAGCGGCTTTGGACGCGGCCCTCAAGGTCGCCAGACCGTGTCGGGGCGGCGCGGTGACAGGAGGAGTCTGCTGGCTATCTGGCAATGGCGTGTCCAGCAGGTGTTCGCCGAGGAACTGCTCAAGCTGATAGGCCAACTGGTTCAAGTCAATCGGGAAAGACCAGTCTGGGGAAGGCTGCCCCGGTCGCCGCCCATAGAGATAGATCTGATAAATCGACGGCTGACCCGCTGGAATTAGCGAGTTGAGATCAACATCCTGAAGCGCAGGCAGCAGCCGACCCAAAATCGCTGCTCGGTCGGGACAGGGCTGCGCCTCACAGAGAATGTGGAGATTGTTGCCGCGCAGGCGAAACTGAACCCGCTCCTCTAGCAGCCCGGTGGTATCACGAAACCACAGCGCCAGCGGCGATGTTCCTGGCGGGCGAGGATGCTCATGCTGCAAATAGGACATCAGACGTTGAGTGACCCATCAATCCGGAGGCGCGATCAATCTAGAACGAATCTGGACTGCGACCCGGCTTAACTTTTGAACCGATAGAACTTTTGAGCCGATAGACAGAATTCAACAGGCAGAAACGAGCAGGACGAAAACCAGCAAGACCCAAACCAGCAGGCAAACAGAATCGCGCAGACATCGACCCGAAACGACTTCATTCTAGCGGCTGGGGCGATCGCGCTCTACGTCAGTCTCCGTTGTCGCAATCTATCGCCATGTTTTAGCACGGATTTTGACAGATGGCGCACTGGCTTTGCTTAAGCTTTGACCGCTTCGCTGGGGCATCCGGGCTGGCGGCGCGATCGCCGATAGTCGTCCAAAATTTGGTGATAGTCGGCGTTGCCAAACATTCGATAGTGACCGGGATACACCGTTTCAACAGGCAACTGAGCAAGGCGATCGTAGGTGGCGAGGTAGGTCGGGATATGGCTGCAATGTAGCTCGTCCAGCAGTTCGCCATCGTAGATCACGTCGCCCGAAAAGAGTTCCTGCGTCTTGGGGGCATAGAGCGCAATGCAGCCAGGAGAATGGCCCGGCAGGTGCAGCACTTCCAGCGCGCGATCGCCCAAATCCAGCACGTCGCCCTCATTCAGAATGT
Organism: Cyanobacteria bacterium J069; assembly: GCA_003695655.1. Taxonomy (GTDB): domain Bacteria; phylum Cyanobacteriota; class Cyanobacteriia; order Elainellales; family Elainellaceae; genus Thermoleptolyngbya. The sequence continues at coordinate 459 of RFIF01000595.1, read as the reverse complement.
GGGTCGGCTCGCAGGCGGTCAGCGTGTAGGTTTCCACCGTAAAGCCCTCGTAGGGGAGCTGGTGAAAATCTTCCTGGCGCACCCAGCCCTGCTGTTTGCTGCACAGCGCTTCGTAGTCGTCGCCCATGCGCAGGGCGCTGGCCTCGGCGGCATGGATGGCGCGCTGGTCAAACTCATGCATCCCGCCCGCGTGGTCAAAGTGGATGTGGGAGGCGATCGCCAGCAGCGGCTTATCCAGCAGCCCCGCCAGATACGTCCGTAGGCTCAGCACGCCCAGCCCCGTGTCGATCAGCAAATCGCGATCGCGCCCTTTAATCAGCCACAGATTGGCTCGGTTGTACCAGTAGTAATGCGGCTCGGTGATCAGATAGAGAGAGTCGTTGATGCGCTGGGTAGAGAACCACTGATCGGACATGTTTGGGGGTTGGGATGACGGGGTGTTGAGGAGAGGGGGAGAGG
>RFIF01000594.1 GCA_003695655.1 Cyanobacteria bacterium J069 | reverse complement strand
TTGCAGCGCCGAGACTTTAGCCAGGTCGAAGTGCGCGTGATGTTTACCTAGCCAAAGTTTTGCCAACCTAAGGTTTACCAATGGCTGATCTGCTGCCTCTTTTGCTAATCGCACTGTTGACGGCGATCGGGCTGGGACTGTTGCCAAAAGGGCGATCGCATCTTTCGACCCTGTGGGCTGGACTGGTCATGATGGTATTTGGCAGTCCGTCTACGACGGCTGATTATGCTGCACTGCTGCTGCTGATTGCGCCGTTGGGGCTGGCTGTAGGCGCGATCGCCTTGGTCAGCGGTTCTCTTTATCCAGTCATCCTGTGGGCCCTGCCGCTGGTTGGGGCAGGAGCCGTGGCTGGCGGGCTACTGATGGTGATATCTGCCACCGCTTGGCTCCAGGTACTTGCTCCCAAAGCGTTAGACTCGCAGGGCGGCGGCATTGCTTATATCGCAATTTTCGTGCCGCTTTTTGCCTATTCGGGCTGGGCAGCGGGCGCGTTTCTGGTGGCTGCTGGGCTGGGTTGGGGCACACAATACCCTGCCACAGCGCTCTTTGGGGCGATCGCCACATTAGGGACTCTAATCATCGGCGGGCTGGGGCTGACGTTGTTGCTGCGTTTTTTAGAAGGGACTGCCACGCTAAACCATTCCCCAACGGGTAACCCCGTCATTCAGTTGGGACTCGTTGCCCTGGGCAATGCAACGCTAAGCGTGCTTGTAAGCAGCGCGATCGCCCATTGCCTCACGCAATGGACTGTAACAGGGCTTACGCAGTTGAAACGAGTTTTATAGATTCTGGATGATTTTTCGCGGGCGCAGCCCGCGAAAAATCATCCAACTGCGTAAGTCCTATGTAAATTATGGACTGTAAATTTTCTGCAAAAATGAACCCTCTAGACTGATGCAGCTAGAGGGAGTCGATCGCTCAGTCACACAAAAACACGACCAAAACGCCACCCAAACGCCACCTAAGGCTTTGGTGCTTGGTCTTGCATCAGCTTTTCCCAGGCAGCTTTGGCCGCTTCCGACAGGCGATCGCCCAGTTCATTCACCTCAGTCACCAGCGCGTTCCAATTTTTCTCTGCTTCCTTTTGAATCGAGTCGATCGACTGCTCTAGCTCATCCGGCTTGAAAAGCTGGTTCTGCTCAACGGCTTCGCGGGCCTGGCGCACCACCTTAAGATAGGTTTCGCGAGTAAATTCACCCGCCGAATGGGCTTCCGCTTGGGCGCGGTGGGTGATGGCGTCAATCAGCGCTTTGGTTTCTCGCTGAATCTCATCTAGCCCTTCTATCCCAGATTGGGATTCGCCCTCGGTGGTGGGTCGTGCTTCCAGGATAATTGGCTCCTGGTCAGCCCCATTCGACGAATTCGGATCAAAGCTCATCGCATTGCCTCCAGAAAGTTAAGAAAAGGGGTCGGGGTCAAAGGGGTTAAAGCTCAACGTTAGCGTTATTAGCCTAATTAAGGGATAGCTTGATTAAGGGATAGCTGGTTACAGTCCCGACGACTTCAGCGGCGCAGTGTTTCCAGTCGCCAGCAACTCCTGCTCGACTCGCAGCAGGTTTTCGATGCGGGCTTCGGTCGTTGGGTGAGTTGAAAACAGGCTCGACAGGAACTGCTTGGGCACAGCGTTGACAATCAGCAGCGGGCTAAACGCTGGATTGGCCGGAATCGGCATTCTTTTGGCGCTGGCTTCGAGCTTTTGCAGCGCGCTAACCAGGGCGCGGGGGTTGCTTGTCATTCGCGCTGAGCCAGCGTCGGCTTCAAACTCGCGGGTGCGGGAAATCGCCATCTGGATCACGCTGGCAGACAGCGGCGCGAGAAACACAGCCAGCAACAGCCCCAGCGGATTGCCGCCGCCTTGGCGCTCGTCCCGATTGCCCATGCCGCCAAACATGAGGCTGTATTGCATCATTTGCGCCAGCCAGGAAATTGCTCCGGCAACGGTGGCCGCTACGGCTTGAGTGAGCGTGTCACGATTGCGGACATGGCTGAGTTCGTGGGCGATGACGGCTTCTAGCTCTGGCTCTGACAGCATTTGCACAATTCCCTGGGTGACGGCGATCGCCGCATGTTCAGGGTCGCGCCCCGTGGCGAAGGCGTTGGCCCCCGGCGACGGAATCACAAAAATCTGCGGCATGGGCAACTCTGCCCGTTCGCACAGCCGCCGCACCATCGCATATAGACCCGGCGCTTCCGCCTCAGTAATGGGCTGGGCTTGATAGGCCGCCAGCGCAATCTTATCCGAGGAATACCAGGACATCAGGTTGGTAACGGCGGCGATCGCCAGTCCAATCAGCGCCCCGCCCGAGCCGCCCAGCATCCAGCCAACGCCGACCAGCAGTCCACTCAGCAAGCTCAAGAGCGCCAGAGTTTTCACTTGGTTCATATCCAGCTCCTATCGCGACTCACCCGCTATTTTTCACTCAAATTGTACCGGGCAAGAATCGACCCTCGTGAGGAAAAAACCGTTAAAGTTCGGGCGGTTTCCCGTATTAGAAGGTGGTGGAGTGATGGGGTGGTGGGGTGTACGCGCTTTAGGGGATGGGGTGCCACTGGCGGTAAGGGTGTTTTACGAGGGCAGCGTTGAAATAGCGCGGATCGTGGGAGACTTCTTCACCCACCCAGTCCGGCAGTTGCACCGTTTGCCCAGGGCTGGAAAGCTCGACTTCGGCCACAATCAGCCCGTCGTTGTCGCCCCAAAATTCATCGACTTCCCAAATCAGCCCTTCGTAGGGAATTTTGTAGCGAGTTTTTTCGATCAGCGGGCGATCGCACAGTGTATCCAGCAGTGCTTCCGCATCGGCCAGCGGAATTTCATATTCAAACTCGCTGCGCGACAGTCCCTCTGTTGCCCCCTTGATCGTCAAAAAGCCCTGCTTTCCGGCAACCCGTACCCGCACCGTTCGACCCATGCCCGACAGCAAGTAACCCTGGCGATAGGGTGTGCCCTCCGCCAGACCCCGCCAGCGATCGCCCACCACAAGGAATTTCCGTTCGATTTCCAGAGACATGAGTGGTTAGGGGTGAGGGGTTGGATACTTGCGTAGACGAATTACGTAGACGAACTGTGTAAACAAATTGCGTAAACAAACAAATTGCGTAAATAGACAAATTGCGTAAACAGACAAATTGCGTAAACAAACAAAACCGCTCATTCTGCAAGATGCGTGAAGGAGCGGCTGTTGGATTAGGCGATCGCCCATTGGACAAAACCAGGCAGGCGATCGCCCTGAAAAATTAGCCTCAAAAGTTTTGTTAGAGACTAGACCGAAACGGCTTTCTTAGCCACTTGGGTCAACTCGCCCTTGGCATACTTCGCAGCGTACTCTTCCAGCGAGATTTGCTTGATCTTGCTGGCGTTGCCCGCAGCCCAAAACTGCTGATAGCGATCGGCACACACTTTCTGCATGTACTTGATGGAGGGCTTCAGGAAGTGACGGGGGTCAAATTCCTTTGCATTGCTGGCCAGCGCTTCCCGCACCGCAGCGGTAATTGCCAGACGATTGTCGGTGTCGATGTTCACCTTACGTACGCCGCTCTTGATGCCCTTTTGGATTTCTTCCACAGGCACGCCATAGGTTTCAGGGATCGCACCACCGTATTGGTTGATCAGGGCGATCAGATCTTCGGGCACCGAGGAGGAGCCGTGCATCACCAGGTGGGTGTTGGGTAGGCGGCTGTGAATTTCTTCGATGCGGCTGATGGCGAGGATTTCGCCAGTCGGCTTGCGGGTAAACTTGTACGCGCCGTGGCTGGTGCCGATCGCCACCGCCAGCGCGTCTACCTGAGTCCGCTCCACAAAATCGACAGCTTCATCGGGATCAGTCAGCAGCATGGAGTGATCCAATTCGCCTTCAAACCCGTGTCCGTCTTCGGCTTCACCCTTGCCAGTTTCCAGAGAACCCAGGCAGCCCAGCTCACCTTCTACGGAAGCGCCGATGGCGTGAGCCACTTTCACAACTTCGCTAGTGACGGCAACATTGTAGTCGTAGCTGGCAGGAGTCTTGGCGTCGGCTTCTAGCGAACCATCCATCATGACGCTGGTAAAGCCGTTTTTGATGGCGGAATAGCAAGTGGCAGGTTCGTTGCCGTGATCCTGGTGCATCACGATGGGGATGTGGGGATAGGTTTCCACCGCTGCCAAGATCAGGTGGCGCAGGAAGTTTTCACCGGCATATTTGCGAGCGCCACGGGAGGCTTGCAGAATCACCGGGCTATCGGTCTCGTGAGCAGCCTGCATGATGGCCTGGATCTGCTCCATGTTGTTGACGTTGAACGCAGGGATACCGTAGCCGTTTTCGGCCGCGTGATCCAGCAGCAGTCGCATAGGCACGAGCGCCATAGAAGTTCCTCCTAGTCGGTGTGTTCAGCTAATTTCGGCGTTGAACATGAAAAGCTTACGACAATCTTAAGACACTTTCACCACCGGACGCGAGATCGTCCGGCAAGTCGGTCGCAAAGCGCCAGTTTTCAACTAACCTTTCAACTAATCCTTTATTGATTCTAAGTATAAATGCTCATTTGCAATTTTGCATAGTTTACCGAGATAGTTCGCACAGCTAGATAGTTGGCACAAATAATTGGCACCGGCAGATCGTCACAGGGCTTGTTGGAATTTCCTTAAGAGCATCTCTCCAAGGATTACGCTAGGCAAACCTCGATTCTCAAACCTCGATTCTATTTGACGCCTTTACTGCTCGAAATTTGTCGCTCGAAAGCATGATAACGGCTTACGTGCAATCTCTTTGGTGCAATTTTTAGTCAGTGCAATTTAGTGCAATTTTTAGTCAGTGCAATTTTTTAGGTAACGTGCAATTTACAGGAACGCGATCGCCCCCGCCTGTGCCCGCCTATCCCCCGCAGATTCTCTGATGACCCCTGTTGCCGAGGAGCAGTTGCCGAGGAGCAATAGTTTTAGAAACTGGCTTTACAAGGCTGTGTCTAACTGAGGAGCTATGAAAGCTGAAAAAAATGGGTCGCCTGGGATTCGAACCCAGGACCAATCGGTTAAAAGCCGAGTGCTCTACCGCTGAGCTAGCGACCCCTGGATGCCTATCGGCACCGATCAATCAATATATCATTCCTCAGAACAGTTCAGGTA
>RFIF01000593.1 GCA_003695655.1 Cyanobacteria bacterium J069 | reverse complement strand
GCGGTCAGGGCAGCGGGGCGATCGCCCTGGGGCAGCGCGCGAATTTCGTCGAACCAGGTAGTGGCGGCAGGGGTCGGTGCGGTGGTTGGGGCTTGCGGTTTGGCGGAGGGCAACACGGCGACTTGGGGGGCGGTTTCTGCCAGCAGTGATTTGAGGATGGTCACGCCAGTTTCGGGGCTGATCGGCTCCATGCCTTGGGTGCGAAAGCGATCGGCCTGGCGGGCGGCCATGCCCACGGTTGCCCAGGGCCCCCAGTTGATGCTGAGGGCGGGCAGTCCGAGCGATCGCCGCAGGTGGGCCAGCGCGTCGAGTCCGGCATTGGCGGCGGCGTAGTTGGCCTGCCCGGCTGATCCGAGTATTGATGCTGCTGAGGAAAACAGCACAAAACAGTCGAGCGGCCAGTCCTGGCTGAGGCGATGCAGCGTCCATGCGCCCCGGAGTTTGGCGGCCATGACTGACTCGAATCGTTGTGGGGTTTGGTTGGCGATCGCCCCATCGTCGAGCACGCCGGCTGCATGAAACACGCCGCAAATTGGCAGGTTAGCAAAGGGTCGCTGGTGTGTGAAAAAATCTGTTACGGCCGTGTCATCGGCCAGATCGAGCTGCGCGGTTTCTACGTTCACGCCTGCCTGCTGCCACGTTGTCAGAACCGCTGCTGATTCTGGATTTGGCGCGGTTCGCCCGATCAGCAGCAGGTGGGTTGCACCCCATTCTACGAGCGATCGCGCCACCTGCCATCCCAGTCCGCCCAGTCCGCCTGTGATCAGGTAAACGCCATTCGGTCGCGGCGCAAAAGTCGGTTTGGCAAACTCAATTACGATTTTGCCAATGTGCTGTGCCTGCTGCATATAGCGGAAGGCATCGACCAGGCGTTCGGCATAGCCGTCACGGAGCGAATCGCGTTGAAACACTGTGTAGGGAAGCGGTCGAATCTGTCCAGCCTGCGCCTGCTGTATCATCCGCCGCAGGAGGGACTGGATCTGGTCGGGCTGCTGTATCGTCACCTGCATCAGGTCGATGGCGGTGTATTGCACGTCGGGACGGAGCTGCCGCAGTTGCCAGACCAGCGCCGGGTCGGGCTTGCCGATTTCCACAAAGCGCCCGCCGGGAGCCAGCAGCGCTGCGCTTTTTAGCATGAAGTCGCCCGCCAGAGAATTTAGCACCAGGTCGATGGGCTGGCTGCCTGCGTCCTGGACAATCTCAGCGGCAAAGTCGAGCGATCGCGAATTGTAAAGCCGCGTCACGCCCCGCTGTTGCAGCGCCGACCATTTGCCAGGAGAAGCCGTCGCGAAAATTTCTGCGCCGACCGCCTGCGCCAGTTGCACGGCCGCCAGCCCCACGCCGCCCGCCGCCGCGTGAATCAGAATGCGATCGCCCGGTTGCAGGTTGCCTACGGTTTGCAGCGCGTAGTCGGCGGTGAGCATTGCTGTCGGCAGGGTTGCGGCTTCGGCAACGGTCAGCGTTGCGGGCTTAGGAACCGCCAGCGCGGCGGGAAGTGTGACGAACTGGCTAAAGCAGCCGGGGGCGATCGCCACTACTACGTCACCTGGCGCAATGTCCCGCACTGCCGCACCCACGCGCACCACCTCGCCCACACACTCCAGCCCCAGTGCGCCCGCCTCGCCGGGATATCGCCCCAGCGCATTCAGCACGTCGCGAAAGTTCAGCCCCGCCGCCAGCACTCGCAGCTCGATTTCGTCCTCTGCGGGCGATCGCCGCTCGACCGTTTCCCAGGTAAGTCGCTCGAGGCTGCCCCGTTCGGCAATCTGGAGTTGCCGCGTGCGAGGCGGCCCAGAAACCTGCTCAGCAGCCGCTTCGCGATCGCCCGCCAAAAGCGGTGTTGCAAAGGGACGGAGTTGCGCGATGTAGCGCTGTGCTGCGTGGTAGGCGACAGCGGCATCCTCTGTGCCGGACTGGATCTCTGCCCAGAGCGCCTCGCCCCAGGCAGAATCAGGACTCGGCTCCAGGTCAATGCAGCGACAGGGAAGCGTAGGATATTCCAGGGCGATCGTGCGCCCCAAACCCCACAGCGGAGCCTGCGCCACGCCTGCTGCCTGGGGTTCGGCTACAACATTTAGCGACTGGCTGCCCTGCGTCACCAGCCACAGCGGAGCCTGAATGCCTGACCGAACCAGGGCTTGCGTCAGGTGGAGCGCTCCGGCGTAGGCGGTGCTGGTGTCTGCTAGGGTCGCTGCATCCAGCCCCCAACAGTAGATGATGCCGCGGATGGTCGGGTTATTCTGCAAAATCTGCTGGATTAGCGCGTGAAATTCTTCAGGGCGATCGCCATTGACTCGCTGCGCTGCGGGCAGGGCCGACGGGCGATCGCCTGGAACCGCGATGGTGTAAGTCTGTTGCGCCGCGTCCAGAGGGTCGAGCAACTGCTGTGCCACGCCTCCCGCATCGGCACAGATCAGCCAGTGCCCTGCGGGTGTGGAGTCGGGCAAGGCTGGACGGGGGGCGGGCTGCCAGTCCAGTTCGTAGAGCCAGCGAGAAGCGTCGGGTGTCTGGCCCCAAGCTTGGGGCGACACGGCTTTGGCGGTCAATCCGGCGATCGCCAGCACGGGTTTTCCCTGCTCATCGAACAGCAAAACATCGGCGATGAGCACGTCGGCAGACCGTGATTTGACCGTTACATAGCTCCAGAGTTGATTGGAGCGATGACCGTAGAAGTGCAAACGATCGAGGCTGATCGGTACATAAGGCTGCGCATGGTCTTGTGCTAGCGCTAAAACAATTTGTAAGCAGGAATCGAGTAAGGCCGGATGAATCTTATAACGCTCTGCCTGAGAGAGAAGAGAGTCAGGAAGCTGCACATATGCCAGAACGCTTTCGGGAGAGTCTTGCGCCTGTTGCCAAACTTGTTTTACGCCCTGAAACTGCGGGCCGTAGTTCAAGCCAGGAAAGGAAGCGATCGCCTCTGTCCAGTCGATTTTGGCGGTGTGGGTGTGCTGAAGTTGAGCAAGATCGGGCGGGCACTCCAGGTCTGAAGATCTATGCAGGCTGCCGCGAGCGTGCAGCGTCCACTCGCCGTCGCCCCGGCAACTGTGAATCTCGAAGATGTGTCCGGCTCCATCGGGGGAAATGCTGGTTTGGAGCGATCGCCCTCGTCCCGGTTCCACATCCAGCACCAGCGCTTGCGACAATACAACGTTTTCTAACTGGAGGGGTTCGGCAGGCAGCAGCATCGCCCCCGCCGCCAGGGCCATTTCTAAGTACGCCGCTCCAGGGAACACGACTGCGCTATGAATCCGGTGATCGGCTAAAAACGGCAGCGCCTCCAGCCGCAGCTGCGTGTCAAACAGGGTCGCTCGGGGTGTGGCAATTTTTTGACCCAGCAGCGGGTGAACAGCGTTGGCCGTAACCGGGGGCGCGCCTGTGGGCACAGCATCCAGCCAATAGCGCTGCCGCTGGAAGGGATAGGTAGGCAGCGACAGCCGCTGGCGGGCGTAGGGCTGGTCAAACCCGCGCCAGTCGATGGTGACACCGCTGTAATAAAGCTGCTGGAGGCTGTGGAGTAGCGTAGTCCAGTTGTCCTGGGCGGGATGGAGGCTGGCTAGCCACTGCATTTCTGAATTGAACTGAGATTTGATTTGAGAATGGGTTAGGGATTTATTTGGGAACTGATTGTTTGAATGATCTGCACTTTTCTGAGAATGATGGGCAGAATCGGTTTGAGACTCTGCGGCGAACGCCAGCGCAGCGTCATTCTGCAAGTCTTTCTGAATCGCTCGACCCATGCCCGTGAGCACGGGTTTTGGGCTACATTCCAACGCAATGTCGCAGCCAAGCTGCTGTAATTGTGCAATGCTGGCCGCAAACTGGACGGGCTGGCGCAACTGCTGACACCAGTAGTCGGCGCTGGCGATTTCGTCGGTGCACACGGCTCCAGTGAGGTTGGAAATTAGTGGCAGGCGGGGGCTGGCGTAGGAGATGCGGCTGGCGATCGCCCGAAATTCCGCCACCATCGGCTCCATCATGGGCGAGTGGAAGGCATGAGATACCTGTAACGATTTCACCGGGAACTGCGGCTGGAGGTGCGCGATCGCTCGCTCTATCAGCGCGGGTTCGCCAGAAATGACGGTGTGCTGCGGGCCGTTGAGGGCGGCGATCGCCACGCCGATTCCGGCAGATTGCAAGCTGGATTGCACCGCTGCTGCACTGGCAAAGACGGCCGCCATTGCGCCTGGCGGCTGCGCCTGCATCAGCCGTCCCCGATGCGCCACCAGCGTCAGCGCGTCCGTCAGGCTAAACACGCCTGCCGTGTAAGCCGCCACATATTCACCGATGCTGTGACCCAATACGACATCGGGCTGCACACCCCAGGATTGCCACAGTTCGGATAGGGCATACTCGACAGCAAACAGCGCGGGCTGGGCATAGCGGGTTTGCTGGAGCGAGTCAGACTGTGCGTCGTCGTAGAGCAATTCGGGTAGCGACAGACCCAGCAGCGGCTGCAAAATTTCGTCGCACTGGGCGATCGCCTGCCGAAAGACGGGCTGCGCGTCGTAGAGCTGTCGCCCCATTTGAGCATCCTGCGACCCCTGCCCCGTGAACAAAAACGCCACCGTGGGACGCGATGCGGCGG
>RFIF01000592.1 GCA_003695655.1 Cyanobacteria bacterium J069 | reverse complement strand
TCTCTCCCTCCCTCTCTCTCCTTCTTTCCCTCTCTTCCTCAATTCCCTCTTGCATCACCAAGTCAATCTTGTTCATCACCAGAATCAGCGATCGCCCTTTCACCTGTTCATAAATCTCCCGATCCGCGTCCGTCCAACCCTGGGAGGCGTCGAGGGTGAGGAGAACGAGGTCGGCGGCTTGGGCGGCCCGGCGCGATCGCTCCACACCGATTTTCTCGACGACATCTTCGGCGTCGCGGATGCCCGCAGTGTCGAGTACCTGGATAGGAATGCCGCCGACGACAAGCTGCGACTCGACGACATCGCGGGTGGTGCCAGGAAGCTCAGTGACAATGGCGCGATCGCTGCGGCTCCAGGCGTTCAGCAGGCTGGATTTGCCGACGTTGGGGCGACCGACGATCGCCACTTTCAGGCCGCTGCGGAGCAGTTCGCCCTGGTCTGCTGTGTCGAGGATGCGGGTGACTTCGGCTAAGACCTGGGTGAGCTGCGTTTTGATCAGCGCCTCGTCCAGTGGCGGCAGGTCGTCTTCAAAGTCGATGCGGGCTTCCACTTCCGCCAAAATGTCCAGGCAGGTGGCGCGGAGCTGGCGGATGGGCTGGGCGAGTTTGCCTTGCAGTCCGGCGAGGGCGGTCTGGGCGGCCTGGGGCGATCGCGCTCCCACGAGGTCGGCAATGCTTTCAGCTTGCGTCAGGTCAATGCGCCCGTTGAGAAAGGCCCGCAGGGTAAATTCTCCCGGCTCTGCCAGCCGCGCCCCGCAGTCCAGACAGGCTTGCAACACTTGCTGCACTGCCATCATGCCGCCGTGGCAGTGAAACTCCACCACGTCTTCGCGGGTGTACGAGCGGGGAGCCAGCATCAGCAACAGCAGCGCTTCGTCAATCAACGTCTGGGTGGCGGGCTGACGCAGATAGCCATAGAGAATGCGGTGACTCTCCCAAGCCTGTTGCCCCGGCGCATGGAACAGAACGCGGGCGATCGCCACGGCCTCAGCACCCGACAGCCGCACAATGCCGACGCTGCCCTGCTCCGGCACAATAGCGGTGGCGATCGCGGCAATCGTGTCTTGTTTCAGTGCAGAAACGGTCATGAAGTGAAGTCAGTATTGCTCTTTTCACTCTACTGGCAGTCACGCCCAAAAAGGGGAAGCGTGAAATGCGCCGCAGATTATCTCAAAGACTTAGCCGGTGGACGTTTGGCGGTCGGGTGCATGGGGATTGTCAGGATGCGATCGCGATACCGGCTCATCAAGCCACTCCCAAACCTGTCTGTTGCCGCACCCCTCTTCTGTCACTCTATCCAGAGGAAACCTGAATCCCTCATTTACTCGTTCTATGAAACCTATGACATCATCATTTTAGGAACAGGATTTGGGCATCACAGATTTCATCCAGTGAAAGTGACAAAAGAGGGGTAATACAGCGCTATACCTGGCTCAAGATTTTTTTTATGCGTTTGCCCTGGAGCCGCTAGATGTAATGCAACACCAGTTGCAAGATGTTGTTTTTAAGACACGAAAGATACTAACTGATGTGTTATCGTCCTTGACGAGTGCTTAAAAAGCTGCACAAGTCAATTTGAATTTTGACCCTCTCCATTTAAAAACATAAGGAGTAAGCGAATTTTGAACAAGCCTGAGACTTCAGATCTCCTTCAGATTAAACCCAATTCCTTAAAAGCCTCTGGTGTCTCAAGCTTACATCTGAAAGCTTCTCCAGCATTCAATCCTGTCCGCTCCACTCGATGTAGCACCTCCCAATCTGATTCCAGAAAGCCTCAACTTAATCGAAGAGCTGCCAGAACAATTCCGAGTGGACGGCGAGTAGTGGTGTATCGAATCACTGCTTCGGGAACTACGTTTGCAGGCAATACTTCATTCCCTACGTCTAACACCTTCTATACACCCGCTGAGAATTTTTCACTGCTAGGAAACTTGGTTGTTGAGCCAAGAATTAATGCTCAAAATTCCACCCGCAGAAATGGGCCCAACTCCAGAGAAGTGACTTTTATCATTGGCGGCGATCGCACCTTGATCGCGGGCGGTACATTGCGATATAGCACCCATACTTGGGGACATCGACATTGGGGAGGGCTAACCCTCGGGCGTCCCCAGTTGGATACAGCATTCGTAAGAGCTAACAACCGGACAAATACTCTTTCGATCGGGGCAGACCTTCAGTGGTCGAGGAACGATAGTTCTAACCTATTTTCTTGGAGAAGCAGCCTAGTCAACGCACCGAAGCAAATTTTATTGGGTGGCGCAACCATTAGATTTACGAACAGGGGACGACGAGTTAGCGGCAGAATCGAGTTTTTTGGTAATGGCTTTATAGAGCCAGCCGCATATGCCTATGTGGCAAACTTTACGGGAGTACGCCTGTAATTCGCGTTCGAGCTAGAACCGTTCTACGGTGGGAAATGAGTCAGCGGCTACGGACTTTGCCGCTTCTCCACAGGTCTTGGGCGTGGGAAATATCTTACCTGGATTTGCCAGTCCCCTGGGGTTGAATACGCTGCGGATATATTGCATCGTGTCCAGGTCGGCAGCAGAGAACATTTCCGGCATATAGCAGCGCTTGTCTGCGCCGATGCCGTGTTCGCCAGAGATGCTGCCGCCCACTTTCACACACAGCTTCAGGATGTCGCCGCCCAGTTCCTCGACTTTCTCTAATTCTCCAGGAATGGCGTTGTTATAGAGAATCAGCGGGTGCAGGTTGCCGTCGCCCGCGTGAAACACATTCGCCACGCGATAGCCGTGCTTTTGGCTCAGCGCCTCAATTTCTTGCAGCACATATTGCAGCTTCGTCCGGGGAATCACGCCGTCCTGCACATAGTAATCGGGGCTGATGCGGCCCATCGCCGCAAAGGCGGCCTTGCGCCCTTTCCACAGCGTTAGCCGTTCCTCCAGGTCGCTGGCGGCAGTAATATTCCGCGCCCCATTTTGGCGACAGAGGGCTTCTACGCGCCGGGTGTTGGTGTCCACTTCCACCTCAGAGCCATCCAGCTCGATCAGCAAAATCGCTTCGGCATCACGGGGATAGCAGTTTGTGCCGACGACATCTTCCACCGCGTTGATGCTGAAGTTGTCCATCATTTCCATACCACCGGGAACGATGCCCGCGCCGATGATGTCCGACACGGTTTGCCCCGCCGCCTCCACGCTGGAAAAATCTGCCAGCAGCACGCGGATCGTTTCGGGCGCTTTCAAAATTCGCAGTGTAATTTCCGTGGCGATGCCCAGCGTGCCCTCAGAGCCGACGAACACACCTGTCAGGTCATAGCCCGGCATTTCGGGAATTTTGCTGCCCAGATCCACAATCTCACCGGCCGCCGTGACCACCTTTAGCCCCAGCACATGGTTCACCGTCACGCCATATTTTAGGCAGTGGACACCGCCGGAGTTTTCCGCTACGTTGCCGCCGATGGAGCAAATGATCTGGCTGGATGGGTCGGGCGCGTAATAGAAACCTGCGCCGCTAACGGCTTGCGTCACCCAGTTATTAATCACGCCCGGCTGCACGACGACGCGCTGATTGTCCAGATCAACTTCAAGAATTTGGTTCATGCGGGCGGTGACGATCAGCACGCAGTCTTCAACGGGCAGCGCGCCGCCGGAGAGTCCCGTACCTGCGCCCCTGCCCACAAAGGGAACCTGATGGCGATCGCACGCCTGAATCACCGCTGCGACCTGCTCCGTCGTGCGCGGCAGCACCACCACGGCTGGCCGCCGCTTATAGCTGGTCAGCCCGTCGCATTCGTAGACCAGCAGTTCTTCCTTGCGCCGAATCACACCAGAATCTCCCAAAATTGCGTCAAATTCTCGCAAAATCGGCGTCCAGTCACGTTGGGAGGGTTTATTGAGCGTCAGCATTTTTAGGGAGCAGGGGTCAGGGGTCAGGGGTTAGGGGTCAGAGGTCAGATGCTACAGGACAATTGGACAATTGAATCGGAGAAAGCGGGAGTCGGCTGGACGGATGAGGGGGTTGGGGGCGATCGCCCTCCCATCCGTCACTTACACCAGTCGCTTCAAGTCGCTTGTATTCAGTCTCGCATAAGTTCAGTCTCGCATAAGTTTCAGTCTCGCATAAGTAAGAAAGCGTTGGCGAAACCCTGCGAAGCCATCTTGCCCGCAGCGATCGCCCATCACTCTGGTTTCTCAAACCCAGCTTCTCTAAAACCAGCTTCTCTAAAACCAGAGTTCTGCTGTTTTACTTATCCTTACTCATAGCCCGCAGCCTCGATCCGCAGTTCCCGGTGCAAATAGCGCAGCACCTCACCAGGTCTGGCGTTAATGACGATGCCGTTGGGAGGCATTGCCAGGGGGCGCGTCCACTCGAAGCGTTCGGCATAGTGCAGCAAATGGAGGCGATCAATTGCCAGTTGGGCGTCTTCGGGAGTACCGACGAGGTAGTGACGCAGGCGACGGCGGTGCGGCAGTTCGCAGGTCAGCGGTAGCAGCGAAAACTGGGACGCCACCGAGACCAGGGACGACCAACCGGATTGAATTTGGTACATCAGGGTTTCCTCTATGAAACGGCGTTTAGGGAAACCCCGAAAACTGGCCGCCCGAAGACGTGAAGTGCTTACAGGGCGGCCATAAAATGGAACGCAGCCCTGAGACAGCT
>RFIF01000061.1 GCA_003695655.1 Cyanobacteria bacterium J069 | reverse complement strand
GGCGCTACAGTGAGGCGGAACCGTTGTATGGGCGATCGCTCGCCATCCGCGAAGCGCAGCTCGGCGCAGACCATCCCGACACCGCCGCGAGTTTGAACAATTTGGCGGGGTTGTATCGTGCAATGGGGCGCTACAGTGAGGCGGAACCGTTGTATGGGCGATCGCTCGCCATCCGCGAAGCGCAGCTCGGCGCAGACCATCCCGACACGGCGACGAGTTTGAACAATTTGGCGGAGTTGTATCGTGCAATGGGGCGCTACAGTGAAGCGGAACCGTTGTATTTGAAGGCGCTGTCAATTTTGTTCAGCCGTCTGGGGCAAGACCATCCCAATTCCCAAGCGGGCTTGAAAAACTTTGTGGGGCTGCTGATCGCGGCAGTGCAGGCGGGGCGGGCGGGCGAGTTGTCCGATCATCCGCTGACGCAGGCGCTACTGGCTCAGTTGCAAGCTGAGCATCACCCAGGCTAACGCGACTGCTTGTGCCGATTCAAGGCGCTTGGGCAGATGCCGTATGATCAAAACACGCATGGCGAGGGTTTTATGCAGTCCACCACCCATTCCGTCCGCTGGACAACGGCTGATCTGGCACTCTTTGAGGGCGATCGGGCCAATCGCTATGAAATCATTGACGGAGAATTGTTTGTGACCAGAGCGCCCGATTGGAAACATCAAGCGGTTTGTGTCAACACTGGAACTGTCCTAAAGCTCTGGTCGGATCAGAGCGGGCTGGGGCAAGCCGCAATCAACCCTGGGATTGTGTTTTCGGAATCGGACGCGGTGATTCCCGATGTGGTGTGGGCTAGCCATGAGCGGCTGGCGCAATTGCTGGATGAGGCAGGGCATCTGACGGCGGCTCCCGAACTGGTGGTGGAGGTGCTGTCGCCGGGGAAGACGAATGAACAGCGTGACCGGGAAGCCAAGCTGAAGTTGTATTCAGTGCGGGGGGTGCTGGAATACTGGATTGTGAATGTTCAGACCCAAAGTGTCGAAGTGTATCGCCGGGAGAATGCGGTGCTGAAGCTGGTGGCAACGCTGTATCCGCAGGATGAATTGACCAGCCCGGTTTTACCCGGTTTTCGCTGTCTGGTGAGCCAGCTTTTCTAGTCATAGAGGAGCTGTCGCCAATCCAAAACTATCGCCAATCCAAAAGCGTAAAATGGCTAGCGCCGTAGCCATTTGGTCAACACGCTCATCCACTGGCGCGTGGCGGGTTCCACTTGCAGCTTGCTCCATTCGCCTGCCTGCGCGAACCCTAGCCGATGCAGCGTGTGGATGATCAGCAGCACCGCCCAGCGCGAGCCAACCAC
Source organism: Cyanobacteria bacterium J069 (assembly GCA_003695655.1). Lineage (GTDB taxonomy): Bacteria > Cyanobacteriota > Cyanobacteriia > Elainellales > Elainellaceae > Thermoleptolyngbya. The sequence goes on along the minus strand of RFIF01000061.1, from coordinate 5,580 downwards.
CATAATTTTCACGGGTTCCCGCTCAGGGTTCACCGGCGGCATCGCGGGAACCTCGGACTTGGCCTCGTTCGAGAGAAATGCTTTAGCCATAATGAAGTCGTTGAAGCGAATGTATCCACAACTGTGACATCCAGATAATATCAGATGTATCCACAACTGTGACATTTACTGACTCATCATCCTCTGACAGGATTGGGGCATGGGACGGGCGAGTCAGTCACTCCGACAGATATTGGAGTCTTACCAAATCAGCCAAAATAAGCTCGCTGTGGCGATGGGTATCAGCCGAGCCAACGTGGGCCGCTGGTTTCATGGGCTAGACCCCAGCGCTGAAAATATTGCTGAAATTACCAAAGCGCTCAAGCAGTTGAACCCCGACGCAGCGCGGGATTTTGTGCAGCTTTACTTGGGCGACATTTTGGAAGACGAGGCGGGCGAGGGATGAGGGATAAGCGTCAATTAAATTGCGTAAATGTCCGACAAAGCAGCGCGATCGCTATTTCTATCTAATGACATTTCATCAAAATAGAATTAAAGTTCAGACTGCGAATTCCCTAAACTGGTTTATAGACGTTACTGGAGCAATTGAAAGCGATGAGAACTCCAGTTGAACTGAGACAGCTGAACTGAGACAGCAAGGATTTAAAGCGTTGATGGAGTCGCTGGGTTATGCTGATGCCGTTCGATTCCTAAAACAATTTGATAGCGGCAGCGGCGACTATACTCGCGATCGCCACAATTGGCTCGCTTCTTTCACCCTCGAAGATATCCTCACAGATATTCAACAGCGGCAAGTGGGTATGCCAGATTGGGGCGCTAATTCCTCCGGTGCAGAGGGCGATCGCCATTGACGTCACGGTGCAAACCGTCAGCAATTGGGAAACCGGGCGCTACAAAGACGTGCGGCTGACGCTGGTGCAGGTCAAGGCGCTGTGTCGGCTGCTGCGCTGGACGCTCGACGATCTGCCCGACGACTTTGGCGCAGGCAAGTAAACGCAGATGCCTATCAAACGCAGTGGGCAAGGCGGCTCCGCAGGGCCAACGCCAACGCCCCTGCGCCAAATTTCCTCAAATTTCCTCGTCTGGCGATCGCCTATACTGAAGGCACTGCTTTGGATGGGAACTCGTGACGGGGAGGGGGTTTGATGGCGATCGCAACGCAAAAACTGACCTTTGAGGAGTACCTGACCTACAGCGATGGCACCGATACCCGCTATGAACTGGTCGATGGGGAGCTAGTGCCCATGAGTCTGGGAACTGGTAAACATGGGGCAATCATCCGGTTTGTTGTGCAGCAATTTGAAAGCGCACTGGCGCAATCCGGACAGCCCTGGGTGGCGTTGCCTGCTCTGGTGGGGGTTCGTTCTCCACGGGGGCGCAACTGGGACACGTCTCGCATTCCCGATGTCACGGTTTTGACGCTGGCTCAGTGGGAAGCGATGGGCGAACGCGAAGCGGTGATTAACCTAAATGAACCGCCTCCTATTTTGGTGGTTGAAGTCGTCAGTCCCTCTACAAAAGTAGATGATTACCGCTCGAAACGGTCTGAGTATGGGTTGCTAGACATCCCTGAATATTGGATCGTAGACCCGCTAGATGAAAAAGTTACGATCTGTCTTCTGGAGCATCAATTCTACGACGCAGCGGAATATCAAGGAGAGACTCGGATTCAGTCGCTCACCTTTCCAGCGCTTCATCTCACCGCAGCCCAAATCCTGGCGGGCAAACGGTAGACTCCAAGGTTCAAAATCGCCAATCCAAAACCAATCCAAAATCTAACTAGAATGGCGATCGCCGTAGCCACTTGGTCAACACGCTCATCCACTGGCGCGTGGCGGGTTCGATTTGCAGCTTGCTCCATTCGCCTGCCTGCGCGAACCCCAGCCGATGCAGCGTGTGGATGATCAGCAGCACCGCCCAGCGCGAGCCAACCACCATAATTTTCACGGGTTCCCGCTCAGGGTTCACCGGCGGCGCGGCGGGAACCTCGGACTTGGCCTCGTTCGAGAGAAATTCTTTTGCCATTGTTTTCGCTTAACGTGGTCTACAAAGACAACGTTAAGCCTATCAGATGTAGTCTACATAGACAACATTTACGGCTCACCCATCCTCTGACAGGATTGGGGCATGGGACGGGCAAACCAAGCACTCAAGCAAGTTCTAGAAACCTATCGCATTAGCCAAAATCGACTTGCCGTGATGCTGGGAATCGATCGCTCTGCGGTGTTTAAATGGGTGCGCGACCAGCGAGAACCCAGCTCCGAGACGATTGTGGAAATTACCAAAGCGCTCAAGCAGTTGAACCCCGACGCAGCGCGGGATTTTGTGCAGCTTTATTTGGGCGACATTTTGGAAGACGATGCGGGCGCGGGATGAGGGATAAGCGTCGATTAACTGCGGGAATTGGGCCTTGACCCCGTCGCAAGTTCAGGCGGGCGATCGCTCTTCTTTGTCTATCCCTTCTCTATCCTTATCTTCTATCCTTATCTCTATTAGATACCGCTCTCAGATACCGCTCTCCCCACTCATGCATCACTGCTAGAATCGGCTCCAGGCTTTGACCCAGGGGCGTGAGAGAATATTCCACCTTGGGCGGCACCTGCTGATAGACCTCGCGATGCACGATGCCGTCGTCTTCCATCTCGCGGAGCTGCTGCGTCAGCATCTTTTGCGTAATGCCAGAGAGCGATCGATGCAGCTCGTTAAACCGCTTCACGCCGCCGAGCAGTTCCCGCAAAATCAGCACCTTCCAGCGGCCGCCGATGATGGCGATCGTGGTTTCCACGGCGCAGCTTGGGCGCTCTGGCGCAGCGGACGGTGGGGACGGATTTGAAACGACAGGATTGGAGGCGTTAGCGTCAGCCTGGTGCAGCGGCATCGCCCTCAAATTTTCCAAAGTATTTTCCAAAGTAGCCTTGTTTTCTAAAGCAGCCATTTCTCAAGACCTCACCTTCGCATCTCTAAACGGGCAGTCCCCAAAAGCCAATCTCTGACTCCTGATCTTTAGCTTCGGAAACCTGACTCTCTAGGCCAGTATCCTTTTGGGAAGTACCTTACTAAAAAGTGCATACTTCTCAAAACCACTATATCTACTCGAAACTCAAAGTAGTTTCGAGTACGACCTTTTCTCCAAAACTTTGAGAACACCCGAGAACACAGAAGGAGCGCGTCATGAGTGAACCCGTGATTGCAGATACAAAGCCCGTGGTGATGGAGCTGGAACCCGGCACCTATTACTGGTGTCGCTGTGGGCGATCGCAAGGGCAGCCGTTTTGCGATGGTTCCCACGAAGGCACAGACTTTACGCCCCTCGCTTTTGAAGTGACCGAAACCAAGAAAGTCGCCCTCTGCCTCTGCAAACACACGGGCAACGCGCCCTTCTGTGACGGGACGCACGCCAAGCTCAAGTGATGGAGTGCGGCATGACGGGATGTTGGAGCAACTTCATCCCATCCCCCCATCCCCCCATCCCCCTTACTCATTCATCCCTGATCCTTCCTTCTTCGTTGTTCGTTCTTCTTTCTTCAAGGAGCCTCTCCATGATTATCCTCCGTCCGTCTCAAGAACGCGGCCACGCCAACCACGGCTGGCTGGATAGCTACCATACGTTTTCCTTTGCCAACTACTACGATCCTGACCACATGGGCTTCCGTGCCCTGCGCGTGATCAACGAAGACCGGGTTGCGCCGGGTCGCGGCTTTGGCACCCATCCGCACCGCGATATGGAAATTATTTCCTACGTATTGTCGGGGTCGCTGGCGCACAAAGATAGCATGGGCAACGCCGCCACGATTGGCACGGGCGAAGTGCAAAAGATTACGGCGGGCACAGGCATCGCCCATAGCGAATTCAACCCGTCGCAAACCGAAGGTGTGCATTTTCTGCAAATCTGGATTTTGCCAGAAGAAGCCGGATTAACGCCGAACTACGAAGAAAAAGTGTTTCCCACCGAAGCCAAGCAAGGGCAGTGGCGACGCATCGCCAGCCGCACGGGGGCCGATGGTGCCGTGCAAATTCATCAAGATGTAGAGATGTACGCTACGGTACTGAGTGCAGGCGAGGGGCGATCGCTCGAACTGCGTCCTGGTCGCTATGCCTGGGTGCAGGTCGCGCAGGGCAAAATCAGCCTCAACGGTGTGTCGATGGAAGCGGGCGACGGCGCAGCCATCAGCAATGAAACGCTGCTAGACGTGCAAGCCGCCAGCGATGCCGAGGTGCTCGTATTTGACCTGGCATAAAGTTAGGGGTTAGGAGTAAGGGGTTGGGGGTTAGGGCTGGTGCAGGTTTGGGACAGATCGCCGCAAACAAGCGAAGGTATTAAGACTCTTGTAAGCTTCTATCTAGGTCAGCTCGGCCCTAGCCCCTAACCCCCTTCTCATCAGCGTTGCGGAACAACGACCCCTAACCCCTAATCCCCAACCCCTAACCCTGCCTATGGCAAAGCCACTTTCGCCTTATCAAATTGCCCTGGGACTGGCGTTGAGTCTGGGGTTGGGGCTGTCGGTGCTGGCGGCAGCGCTGGTGCATCGATGGGAGGCGACGAATCGGCAGGTGCGGTTTCAGCGGCAGATCGAAAACCTGGGCACGGCGCTTCAGCGCAGCCTGAACCGCTATACCGACATCCTGGCGTTTTTGGGTGATTACTACACCGTCGAGACGGAAGCCGTGAGTCGTCAGTCGTTTGCGGCGTTTGTGGGGCGATCGCTCCAAACTCATCCTGGTGTGCAGGCGTTGGAGTGGGCCCCCAAGGTGTCACTGGGCGAGCGATTTGCCTTTGAGCAACAGCGGCAGACAGACTACGCGGCCTTTCAAATCCAAGAGCTAGACGGGGACGGACGGCTAACGCGGGCCGGCGATCGCCCCTTCTACATTCCCGTGACCTATGTCGAGCCGCTGTTGGGCAATGAGTCGGCGCTGGGCTATGACCTGAGTTCCAACTTGGTGCGGGGGCGGGCGATCGCCCTGGCGCAAGACACGGGTCGCATCAGCGCCACCGGCAGGATTCGCCTGGTGCAAGAACAGCGCGACCAGTTTGGGTTTCTGGTGTTTCTGCCGCTTTATCAATCGCGCCAAATGCCCACTACGCTGGCGGCGCGACGGCAGCAGTTTAGCGGCGTACTGCTGGGCGTGTTTCGCGTGTCGGACGTGGTAGAAGAGTCGCTGCGAGACTTGCAATCCGCCGTTAACTTTTCCATCTACGACCACAGCGCCCCGCCTGATGAGCAATTTCTGGGGCGCTACGATGCTGACCAGGCGCAGGTGACGACCCAAGAGCAGATGGCTAGCCCGACCGACAGGCTAAAGCGGTCAGTTTGTCCCACGGCTGAGCAATGCACTCAGCAGCTCACGGTGGGGCAGCGGCAGTGGACGGTGGCATTTTCGCCGTCGGCGGGCTACAGCCTGGAACCGGGCTATGGGGCGATCGCCACGCTCCTCAGCGGCTTGCTACTCACCAGCGGCCTCGTCACCTTTTTGCACCAAGTCAACCGCGAGCTAGAGCAGACCAAAAGCTTGAGTGAGCTGCGCTTCCGGTTTTTCTCGATGGCGTCCCACGAGCTGCGCACGCCACTCAGCACTATC
>RFIF01000060.1 GCA_003695655.1 Cyanobacteria bacterium J069 | reverse complement strand
GGATGAGGTAAATGAAGAGCTAGATCTGAATTTGCCAGTGCTAGACGATTATCAGACCCTCGGCGGCTTTTTGATTCACCAGATGCAAAAAATACCAGCCCAGGGTGAAAGCTTCCGCTACGGCCAGCTTCACTTCACCGTGACCTCGGCGGTAGGGCCACGCCTCCACCAAATCCGCATTGAGCGGTTGTCTGAGACTGGAGTAGAGGCATCGGCGACGCACCCCATGAATACCAGTGCTTTCCCCCTGCCATCCGTTCAGCGGTCTGCCTCTGCCGAATAAGCGCAGCTATAGCGTCACAGCTTGTAGCCCGCCTCTAGATTGCGCGTCAGTCAGTCACCGGATGTCAGTCACCGGATGTCAGTCGCTAGATGGTAGATCAGCCAGATCCTAGCTCACCCCAAAAATTCGTAGGCTGTAGACAGATTGACCTGAATCGCCGGGATTTTGATGTGGTTAACGAGGTTGTGTTCCAGGGCGTCTTGGGGTGATAGATACCAATCGGCGTGCCCCCGATCATGGACTTGCGCTACGAAATACCCCGGCGGCTTCTGGCAGTTTTCGTCTAGGATTTGGTATAGCAGGGCGTTGATCCGTTTGACTTCATCGGCATCCGCGATAATTTCGCCAGCTTTGCCAAACGTGATGGTCAGGCAGTCGTGGATCAGGATACGGCTATTAGGCGCGGCATAGCGATAGCCGTGCCAGCCGCAAGACAGGAGGATCGCGCCAGCACTCATGGCTTTTCCCATAGCCACTGTGGCAATTGGTTTGGGAGACGAGCGGCAAATATCGACCATGGCCATCAAGGCATCAATTTCGCCGCCGTAGGAGTCGATCAAGATGGGAATCACGGGCTGGGGAGACTCGACCGCCCGATTAAACTGTTCTAAAAAAGATTTAACGGCTTCAGATTTGAAATCATTGACCCAGACGATTGCTGGCGGTGGAGCCAGCTTTTCTAACGTTTCCCGCTCTGCTCGGGCATTGGTTTTGTATTGGATACGCATCGACGAGAGACTAAAAATGTGTCCCTATCCTAGTCTATGGGCTGATCTATCCACTAGCTCTGTCTATCGATCCCTGCCAGTGGGAATCGTTTTTGTGTAGTATTCTCTTTGAGATTTCTTAACCTTTGGTCTGTTTTTTGGCGCAACAGTGCATCTTAGGCTGACACTGAACGTTAAGGCCCCCTGATCTCTATAAGTGATCTCTCAAGTCAGGGCGTCTGGTGTATGAGGGCGGGCGATCGCCCTTGTCGCAGACGTTCGGTTCTCACGGCCCACTGGGGCATAATCCTTCGCAACCTAGAGCAATTGAATGTTTGGTCTAATCGGTCATCTTACAAGTCTGGAACACGCTCAAGCTGTCGCCCGCGATTTGGGTTATCCCGAATATGCTGATCAGGGGCTTGATTTTTGGTGCAGCGCGCCGCCGCAAATCGTCGATCATATCAACGTAACGAGCATTACAGGACAGGTCATTGAAGGCAAATACGTCGAATCTTGCTTTTTGCCAGAAATGCTGGCTACGCGGCGCATTAAAGCTGCGACCCGGAAAGTGGTTAACGCCATGGCCCACGCCCAAAAGCACGGCATCGACATCACGGCGCTGGGCGGTTTTTCCTCGATCATTTTTGAAAACTTTAACCTGTCGCAAATTCAGCAGGTGCGGGATGTGACGCTGGACTTTGCCCGCTTCACCACTGGCAACACCCATACTGCCTACGTCATTTGTCGCCAGGTCGAGCAGGCTGCTCAGCAGCTTGGGATTAACCTCTCAGAGGCGACGGTTGCGGTCTGCGGTGCCACCGGAGATATCGGCAGTGCGGTCTGTCGCTGGCTGAATGCTCGGGTCGATGTGCAGGAACTGCTGCTGATTGCCCGCGATCAGGAGCGTCTGCAAAACCTGCAAGCCGAGCTGGGGCGCGGCAAGATCATGGGGTTGGAAGAAGCCCTGCCCCACGCCGACATCATCGTCTGGGTTGCCAGTATGCCCAAGGGGGTGGAAATCGACCCGACGACGCTGAAGCAGCCCAGCCTGCTGATCGATGGTGGCTATCCCAAAAATCTGGGCACCAAAGTGCAATATCCCGGTGTGCATGTGCTCAATGGCGGCATTGTCGAGCATTCGCTGGACATCGACTGGAAGATTATGGACATCGTCAACATGGACGTGCCGGGGCGACAGCTCTTTGCCTGCTTTGCCGAAGCCATGCTGCTGGAGTTTGAAAAGCTCTACACCAACTTCTCCTGGGGGCGCAACCAGATCACGCTGGAAAAGATGGACTTGATTGGGCAGGTGTCGCTGAAGCATGGCTTCCAACCGCTGCTGATTCAGGGGTAGGCGCTGAGGCGATCGCGCCTGAGTGAGCCGGGTGAGGGCGGATTGCCTGCCAGACTGCCGGGAGGCGATCGCCCCGCTGTCCCCTTGCCTCGCCTGGAACTTTTGGGACATGGCATCAATCACTGTAAGCTTAAAGATGCAAATTTTGTGGCGAGTTCTGGGAGCGATCGCCCCTGGTGCTTGCGGCATAGCCCTGTTGCGTAAGCGGGGCTGTCTCAACTGCGTGGCGCAAACGGGCAATCGTTTTGCAGGCATCCCAGAGCACCCTCGCCCCACCTCCACGCCTATCCCATTTCCCTGAGGAGACCATGAAGCGGCGCACGTTGATTCGATATGCAGGAAGCGGTCTGGCCGCGGCGGCTGCCACCGTGGGGCTATCCCACCGTCAGCCGGCCCAAGCTCAGACCAGCAACACCGTTACCATTCAGGCCCTGGGGCACACCTGCTTTTTGTTTACGGGCGGGGGGCTGCGGATTCTGGTTAATCCCTTTCGACCCATCGGCTGCACGAAGGGCTATCGCGCGCCCCGCGTCCCGTCTGATCTGGTGATGATTAGCAGCCGTCTGTTTGACGAAGGCTCTTTAGAAGGACTGCCTGGCAGCCCGCGCCTGCTGGCAGAGCCAGGCATTTATGAATATCGCGGCGTGCAGATTCAGGGCGTGCGATCGCCCCATGATCGCCAGGGCGGGCGGCGGTTTGGCTTTAACGTCACCTGGCGCTGGAACCAGGGCGGACTCAATCTGACCCACATGGGCGGCGCGACCACGCCGATTGAAGTAGAGCAGCAAATCTTGATTGGTCGTCCCGATGTGCTATTTGTGCCGGTGGGCGGCGGCCCCAAAGCCTACACAGCCGACGAAGCGAGACAGGCGGTGCAGGCGCTGAATCCCCGCATTATTGTGCCAACGCATTATCGGACGCAGGCTGCCGATGCAGCCGCCTGCGACATCTCTCCTGTAGACGAGTTTCTGTCGCTGATGGCGGGAGTGCCGGTGCGGCGACCTGGCGACACGGTGACGCTGCGCCGCTCTGAATTGCCGTCAGAAGGCTCCCGAATTGAACTGCTGAGCTACAGATTTTAGGGCGATCGCTCGTTAGCATGGATTTTATAAACAGTTGAGTAAACAGTTGAGTCGTTCCCGGTGCAGTGTGGGGCGGCTCAGCCAGTTATCCTCGCGTTCCAACGTTTCCCATGCAGCTCCCATGCAAACAGAATTTGCCCAGCGTCGCCAGCAGTTGATGGCCAAAATCGGCAAGGG
>RFIF01000059.1 GCA_003695655.1 Cyanobacteria bacterium J069 | reverse complement strand
TGCTCTAAACGCAATGACAGAAATCGCGACGTCTCCGTTGACTGGAAAAGCGCTGCTTCAGAAGCTAAAGGAAATTTCGCATCTCAAGGCGAGGGAAAAAGCCATTCGCTGTGGTTATCAGACCGTTGGCAAAAATCAGCAAGCGCGGGTTAACATGGCAGCTTTTTATGAAGCCTTGCTGGCAGCCCGAGGAATTTCGCTAGAAACCGGGGCCGAGCGAGACGGACGTGGGCGAGAGCCGACTTATCGCGTCAGCGTCCATAAAAACGGACAAATTGTCATCGGTGCAACCTATACCGACAAAATGGGGCTGAAGCCGGGCGATGAGTTTGAAATCAAGCTGGGCTACAAGCACATTCATCTAATTCAAATTGATCGCGACAAGGACGACGATATAGATTTGGACGAGGAATAGATTCGTTTGACACGTTGACACTTTTAAGTTTCCAAACTCTAGCGCTACTTAACATTGGTGAGGTAGCGCTATTTTTTCTAATATGGTTCATCCTTGGTTTACCGATTGTGCTGCCGCTAGCACTTGCCCTCCGCTGGCAGCCTGGTCAACCAATTGCGCCTGCCCAAAAAATTCCGCTACTGCTGGCTCTGTATCTGCTGGCTCCATTAGCGTTATGGAGCGTGGGGCGTTTAAGTCCTAGAATTGCCTCTGATAGAGGATTTGAAGTGTATGGGCTGGTCTGGAACGAAACCCTGTGGAGCGGGCTGGGGCTGGGGTTGCTGCTGGCGATCGCCGGAGTTACGCTCTGGCTTGGTGTCCAGATAGGTTTGGGCTGGGTGCTGTGGCAACCCGCCGCCCTAACCCCCAGAGCCGGGTTGACAATCGTTGCTGTTGCCCTGCTGGGCTTGTTCGTGGGGCTGATTGAGGAACTCATTTTTCGCGGCTTCCTGCCGCTGGCGCTGGGTTTAGAGCTAGGAATATTGCCCAGCGTGGCGATCGCCAGCGTTTTGTTTGCGCTGCTGCATCTGGTGTGGGAAGGCCGGGCCAATGTTCCCCAACTGCCAGGACTGATAGTGATGGGACTGGTGTTGAGTGGGGCCTGCTGGGTGGCGGGCGGCAGTCTGGGTCTGGCATGGGGGCTACATGCAGGCTGGGTTGGGGCGATCGCCAGCCTCGACACACTGGGTAGCCTAACGCCTACCGGACGAGTCCCCGTCTGGATCACTGGCATCGACAGCAAACCGCTGGCTGGAGCACTTGGGATGTTCCTGCTATTGGGCACAGCGAGCATCCTGTGGATCGGCGGGGGGGGTCAGCGCCTTGGGGCCTGGCTTCCGTTAGTTTTTGGCTTCCTGAGTGAGATAGAGCGGGACTAGAGAACCCGTCTGGGAAGCGGCTCGGTCATCCTTCCCAAACCTCCAGTTTGGAGCCAGTTTGAGGAATGATGCATATCTCGGGTCATACGGTCAACTGGAATACATTCGTCAACACTCGCTAACTTTATATTCGCCTCATGTCGGGATGCTGGCTCTAGTTCCCGTTGGTCGTCTGCCAGCCGCCACTCTCCCAGGCTGCATCGAGTGTTTTAGAACTGTGGCGATCGCCCATTTCTACCCAGTTTCCAAGTTGCTGTTGACTCGTACTTTTAAACTCTACTCATGGCACCTGAAGCACAAGAATTTCTAGGAACATTCGCCTCAGAGTCCTTTTACTACTGGGCGTCTGTTTTTATGCTGCTGATCCACGCCGGATTTCTCGCCTACGAGGGCGGCGCATCGCGCACCAAAAACGTCCTGGCAACCATGGTCAAAAACCTGCTCACGCTATCCAGCGTCGGCCTTTCCTTCTTTTTCTTTGGCTGGTGGGTTTATAACGCCTTCCCGTTTTTTCCCATCACGGGCGGCATCCTCGGCCCCTGGACTAATCCTGAACAGAGCGAAACCATCCAGTCGGCGATGGCGCTGGTGGATGCCTCCTATCCCTGGTCGCCCGCGCTGGCTCCCAACACCGCAGATAACCTGACGGGGGTGTTTTTCTTTGCGTTTGCGCTGTTTGCCATGACCACCGCCTCAATTTTGTCGGGGGCGCTGATTGAACGGGTCAAGGTCGGCGCTTACCTTGTGCTCTCCATTGTTCTGGGTTCGTTTACCTGGGTGGTCGGCGCAGCCTGGGGCTGGAATCCGCTCGGCTGGTTTGTCACCAATCTCGGCTACCACGATTTTGGCTGTTCTGCCATTGTCCACGGTATCTCCGGCTTCTTTGCGCTGGGCGTGCTGATCAATCTCGGCCCCCGAGTCGGCAAGTATGATGGGGCCGGCAATCCGCGCCCCATTTTGCCCCACAACCTGCCGCTGACAATGGTAGGGCTGATGCTGATCTTCGTTGGGTTCTACGCCTTTTTGGCCGCCTGCGTGATTTTCCTGCCGGGGTATACGGGCGAAACGACGATTTACGGTACGCCGATGACGCTGGCTTCAATTGGCGTCAACACCACGCTAGCCCTGGCGGCAGGCTTGGTTGGAGCCTACCTCTCGTCCAAGAGTGAGCCTTTCTTCACGATTTCCGGCGGGCTGGCCGGCATTATTACCGTAGGAGCTGGCATGGATCTGTATCATCCGGCGCTCGTTATTGTGCTGGCTTTTGGCGGTGCCTTTTTGATGCCCAAAGTGATTGTGGCGATCGAGAAAGCAGGCATTGATGACGCCGTGGGAGCCGTCGGCGTACACGGCTTTTGCGGGCTGCTAGGGGCAATTCTGACGGGTATTTTCGCGGCTGGTTATCCTCAGGGAGCCGAAATTCCCCCGATTAACTTTGTCGGACAGTTGGCGGGAGCGCTGATTTCCGTGGTGCTGCTGGGCTTTATCCCTGGCTACGGCGTGAGCTGGCTGCTAAAGCGGTTTAATCTGCTGCGAGTTTCTCGCGAAGAGGAAATTGTGGGGCTGGATATTGCCGACTTGGGCATCGAAGGGTATCCCGAATATCCCACCATGACCCTGATTTCAAACATCACCAAAGCGGCTGAAAGCAACGGCTCGCCGGCCACCGCGTCCGCGTCTGAATTTGTTGTGGAATAAGGCGAAACAGGAGATTTAACTGCAATGACTAGCCCATTTTCGACCTTTGATGAGTTCTCTAGCGCCGATGGCCCGATTTATGCGTTTGCCAATAGTCCGAGTGTGGTGACGTTCCTAATTCTCCTGAGTGCGGTCATTTCTCTCTACTTTATCTATGCTTCTTTTGGCATGAAGCAAGACTTTGAGAAGCCGGCCACTGGGTCGGCGGCGATCGCCGTCCTCATCGCCACCGGTATCTCGACGATGCTGAGCCTGGTGCCGGGATATGCACCCGCCAGGCGCACCGAGGCCGCCCACCCGCGCCCCAGCGCCGCCAAAGTGCAAACCGCGCAGCGCAATCCAATTTCTGGTGCGCTGCTGGGATTGACGGGGATGGTAGCGACTGGTCGAGGAAAGCGGCTGGGGCGTCGTGTCCGGCCTGCGGTTCGGTCTGCCCGCCGCCGCTAGTTGCTGGCTTAGGAAGCCTGTTGCATTACTGCCTTGCTGAGCTGGTGAATCACGGCCTTGTCGTGTCCTATTCACGCCAGCGGTCACGCCAACGGGTTGCAATGTCCTAAGCATCCGCTGCGATCGCCTCATAATCCCCAGTTTTTCGGCGGATGTGGGGCGATTTCGCCTGGCAAGGCGGCCTAAGATAGAAGAGGCAACGGGGCAGTTCAGGCATGGTGGTGAGGGCAAGACGAGCGTCAGTAGGGATCGATGGACGGTGGGCGATCGCCCGCAGTTTTATGATGCTCAGCTTCGCCGCCGCCGCGCTCCTCGTACTGACCCATCAGCCGCGTCCCCCAGTGGCGAAAACACCCGGACAGGCACCGCCGCCATCCGCTACCCCCAGTCCAACAGATCTCCCAGCCCTCCCGGCAACCAACAGTCCAGTTTCCGCAGACTTGCCGAATCGCCCAGGTGGCAGTCTAGTCGTGGCGAGTGAGGCGATCGCACCAGTGGCGTTGGCCAGTCCACAACCAGCCGCAACGCCTGCTCAGGTGGACAATGCGCCCGCTTCGCCCAGACCACCTGTTAGCACTCAGGCGATCGCCCCGCCGCCAGCTTCCCCCTCTGTCCGCCGCGCCGCCCCTGTTGCCCAGCGCTCCTCGCCAGCGCGGGCGATGGCGGCTCTCGCCACCGGCATTTTTCCGAGTCCAACGCCTTTCCGCAGGCGATCGCCCCAGATCCAGATTCAGTCGGCAACCGTCGCCCCCAAAGCCCAGCCTTCTGGTTTTGTCGCCGCTCAGTCTGCCAAGCAGGTGCTGCACACTCTGCCGCTGCACACACCTCGACTGGTGGTAGATTTGAGCGATCGCCAGGTTCACTTTTATCACGGCGACCAGCTCAAAGCCAGCTATACAGTTGCCATTGGGCAAGACGGCTGGGAAACGCCGGAAGGGACGTTTCGCGTCATCGATCGCCAAACCTACCCGCTGTGGGAGCATCCCATCACCAAAGAGCTGATCGGCAATGATCCGCGCAATCCGCTGGGAACACGGTGGATTAGCTTCTGGACGGATGGGGTTCACTCTATCGGCTTCCACGGCACCAATCGCGACGATTCTGTGGGGCAGGCCGTGTCTCATGGCTGTCTGCGGATGCTGAATGCAGACATCGAAGTGCTCTATGATCAGGTGCAAATGGGCACACCCGTCATCGTTCGACCCTAAGAATTTCCCAGCGGAGCATTTCCCAGCCGCTGCCTTATCCTCCACTGCCAAGCCCACGGTCGAGGGCAAGCTGACTGGGCAAGCTGACTGACTGGAGATGCAGCGAGAACACTGGTCTAGAGGCGCTCATCCAGCCAGGCGGGCAGTGCGGCGGAGCAGTAGCGAATTTGTAATCACGCTCACCGAACTCAGCGCCATCAGCGCCCCCGCCGCCGACGGACTGAGAACTG
>RFIF01000591.1 GCA_003695655.1 Cyanobacteria bacterium J069 | reverse complement strand
CCCTGATCCTGTACAAGGTTTTCCAAAAGGCGAACCTATCCTCGATAATTGAACAGGCGTTCAGAGATGGAGATTGGAAATATGCAGGTGAGAGCCGCTGTTGCCCTTGAGGCAGGAAAGCCGCTGAGCATTGAGACGGTTCAGCTTGAGGGGCCAAAAGCGGGCGAGGTGCTGGTGGAAATTAAAGCCACGGGCGTGTGCCATACCGACGCCTACACACTGTCGGGCAGCGACCCAGAGGGACTGTTTCCGTCGATTTTGGGGCATGAGGGCGCGGGCGTTGTGGTGGAAGTGGGCCCCGAGGTGAAAAGCCTGAAACCCGGCGATCGCGTCATTCCGCTCTACACGCCAGAGTGCCGCCAGTGCAAGTTTTGCCTCAGCCGCAAGACCAATCTGTGTCAGGCGATCCGCGCTACCCAGGGCAAAGGCCTGATGCCCGATGGCACCAGCCGATTTTCGCTGGATGGCCAGCCGCTCTATCACTACATGGGCACGTCCACCTTTGCCAACTACACCGTGCTGCCGGAAATTGCCCTGGCGAAAATCCGCGAAGATGCGCCGTTTGACAAGGTGTGCTACATCGGCTGCGGCGTCACCACGGGCATCGGGGCGGTGATTTTTACGGCTAAGGTGGAGGCGGGTGCAAAGGTCGTGGTGTTTGGGCTGGGCGGCATTGGGCTAAACGTGATCCAGGGCTGTCGGCTGGTGGGCGCAGACATGATTGTGGGTGTGGACTTGAACCCCAGCAAGCGGGCGATCGCCGAGCAGTTTGGCATGACGCATTTCGTCAATCCCAAGGACATCGAGGGTGACTTGGTCGCGCATTTGGTCGAACTCACCGACGGCGGCGCGGACTACTCGTTTGAATGCATCGGCAATGTCAACGTCATGCGCCAAGCGTTGGAATGCTGTCACAAGGGCTGGGGAAAATCGACGATCATTGGCGTGGCCGGCGCGGGTCAAGAAATTAGCACGCGACCGTTCCAACTGGTGACGGGGCGCGTGTGGATGGGCAGCGCATTTGGCGGCGCGAGGGGACGCACGGATGTTCCTAAAATCGTGGACTGGTATATGGAAAACAAGATCAATATTGATGATCTGATTACGCACAAACTGCCGCTCGATCAAATCAACGATGCGTTCGATCTGATGCACAAAGGCGAATCGATTCGCAGTGTCGTCTTGTTTGACAGCTAGCGTTCACTTAGCTGAGCTGCGATTTGCAATCGTCAGGATATAACTGGCAGCGCATTGAGTGCGATCGCCCGCTTGTCTTAACTGGTGTGGCGATCGCAGCTCAAGGCATAGGCAGGTCATAAGTGCGATCGCGTCTGCTGCTCCAAAATTGCTCGTCCCAATATTAAACCTTCGGAATAACGCTACCCATAAAGTAGCTGAGAGCCAGAAAAACTCTTGGATGGGCAATCCAAAATCGCCAATCTAAAAGTAGCTGAAAGCCAGGAAAACTCTTGAATTGGCAATCCAAAATCACCAATCTAAAATCCAAAATCAATATAACCCTCTCCAGGCTTGCTCAAATTCTGCCTATTCGCGCTTTTTTCACCCTTTAGTGACCGCCATAACTTGATATCTCCTTCCTTTTGTGCGTATGATGCCCTACATCGTTGGATCGATTGTTCCCTATCTTCGTAGACTCCCATGCGTCCTGCTGCTGTCCTGGGTCGATTCTGTGCCTTACTGACCTCCGCCATTCTGCTGGCTGGCCCCTCCGCCGAAGCCTGCACCCGCGTCGTCTACCATGGCCCCGAAGCCCGCTACCTGACGGGCCGCACCTTCGACTGGAAGGATGAAATTATTAGCAACCTCTGGGTTTTTCCCCGGGGGATTGAGCGTGACGGAGCGGCCGGCCCGCGCTCGGCGCAGTGGATCTCGCGCTACGGCAGCCTGATCGTCTCAGGCTATGACATCTCGACCGTAGATGGGATGAATGAGGCTGGGCTGGTCACCAATCTGCTGTGGCAGGTCGATGCAGGATATCCCGAAGATGACGGCCAGACGCCGCGACTGTCGCTGTCGCTCTGGGCACAGTATTTCCTGGATCAGTTTGCCACTGTGGAAGAGGCGGTGGCGCATTTAAACCAGACGCCCCTGCACGCGGTCACAGGCGAAGTGCCCGGCAGACCCGGAAGTCTGACCACAGTACACCTCTCCCTGTCGGACGCCACGGGCGACAGCGCCATCCTGGAATGGATTGATGGAGAACTGGTCATTCACCACAACCGCGACTACCAGGTGATGACGAACGAGCCGCGGTTTGAAGATCAGCTCGCCGTCACCCGCTACTGGAGTCGAGTGCCTGGCAACGTCTTTTTGCCCGGCACCAGCCGCGCCGAAGATCGCTTTGCCCGGGCCAGTTTTTTGATCAATGCTATACCCAAAACCAACAACACCCGCGAAGCCGCCGCCGCTGTATTCAGCGTCATTCGCAATGCCTCGGCACCCTGGGGAATTTCTATCAATGACCAGCCCAACCTCTCAACCACCCGCTGGCGCGTCGTTGCCGACCACAAGGAGAAGCTCTACTATTTTGAATCGGTTTATTCTCCTAATGTGTTTTGGGTCGATTTGAACAAAATTGACTTTGCTCAGGGCACTGGCGTGCGGATGCTTGATTTGGGTCGCGATCAGCGCAACCTCTTCAGCGGCGAGGTTTCTGATGCCTTCGCTCCCGCCACCCCCTTCACCTTTGAGCCTGCCGAATAATGCGGATGTAGGGGGCAGGGATCAGGAGGCAGGGGTCAGGGGCTAGGGGTAATAGAGCCTTTGCTGCATTTAGCTTTGCTGCTGGCGATTTGTCCTAACCTTTTGACTTGGTGCGTTGACTTGGCGCGCAATAGCATAAAGAAATACCCTATCAGTCCAACCTAATTCGGGAGAAAGCAACCCCCGTTGAGTCATACTATGGCTCAATAGCCTGCGATCGCTTTGACCAATGCAACCAGAATGCATTCCGCTTTTAGCCGCACGGGTTGCACTGCGCCTTCCTGTGAGCCTGCCGCCGTCTTTTGCGTCTGCGGCATACTCGCATCCTTCATCCCTCATCCTCATCCTTTCCCCATATGTCTACAGAACTGACGCAAATCAGTCAAAACCTGTGCTTTGGTGGCACCGTCGGCGTGTATTCTCACATCTCCAAAGCGTGCAGTTGTGAGATGCGATTCGCGGTCTTTGTGCCGCCCCAAGCAGCGGATCATCCCGTTCCTGTACTGTACTTTTTGTCAGGATTAACCTGTACCGAAGAGAACTTTACTACGAAGGCGGGGGCGCAGCGCTATGCTGCCGAGTATGGACTGATGCTGGTGATTCCCGACACGAGTCCGCGTGGGGAAAGCGTGCCGGATGAGCCGGATGCCTGGGATTTTGGCAAGGGCGCGGGCTTTTATGTGAACGCGACGGCAGCGCCCTGGAGCCAGCACTACCGCATGTATGACTATGTGACGGCGGAGCTGCCTGCGCTGATTGCGGCGAATTTTGCAGTGAGGGGCGATCGCACGGGAATTTTCGGCCACTCGATGGGCGGCCACGGGGCGCTGGTCTGCGGGTTGCGAAACCCAGATCAGTACCGCTCGATTTCGGCCTTTGCGCCGATCGCCGCGCCGACCCAGTGCGCCTGGGGGCAAAAAGCGTTTGCGGGCTATCTGGGCAATGATGCAACAACCTGGAACGCCTACGACGCAACGGAATTAGTGAAAACCCACGCCGACCCGTCCCGCCCGATCTTGATCGACCAGGGCATGGCCGATCCGTTTCTGGAAAAAGGTCAGCTTTTGCCTGATGTGTTTGAGGCGGCGTGTCAGCAGGCGGGGCAGCCGCTGATCCTGCGACGACAGGCGGGTTATGACCACGGCTATTTCTTTATTTCGACCTTTGTAGGCGATCACATTCGCCATCACGCTGAGGCGCTGCTGTAGGGCGATCGCTACAAAATTAACGGCTCAATTTTGACCTGGACTGCTTCAGCCAAGCTTTCTGGAACCGATTCCACAATAGGACTTACGCAGTTGGACGCCGTGCGAACATTCAGCATCCCGATGCCGATCCTGTATCGGCTGCATATCGCCCGCACTGCTGAATCAGCTTCGCCACCAGCCCCGTCCAACCAGTTTGGTGGCTGGCTCCCAGCCCTGCGCCATTGTCGCCGTTGAAATATTCGTAGAACAAAATGTGGTTTTGCCAATGGGGATCAGTTTGGAAAGGGGCGGTGCCGCCAAAGACAGGGCGATGCCCGTCGGCATTTTGCAGAAATAAGCAGGTGAGGCGCTCCTCCAAATCAATCGCCACATCCCACAGATTTTTGGATTGGTCTGATCCGGTAGGGCAGGCAATCTGAAACTCATCGCCCAGATAGTGATGAAACTTTTGCAGCGATTCAATCAGCAAATAGTTTACTGGAAACCACACCGGGCCGCGCCAGTTGGAATTGCCGCCAAATAGCCGGGTGGTGGATTCGGCTGCTTCGTAGGCGACGCGATATTCGCTGCCATCGGCATGAAAAGTATAAGGATTGTCTTTGTGATGACGAGACAGCGAGCGAATGCCGTAGGGGCTGAGAAACTCATCTTCATCCAGCATCTTATCCAGCACCCGTCGCAGCTTATCGGGACGCACCACCGCCAGCAGTCGCCGCCGCCCGACGCCTTCTTCCGTAAAGCTGGCGATGTTGTGGCTCAGGTCTGGGCGATTGTCTTCAAACCATTCCAGGCGCTCCTTGAACCCAGGTAACTTATCTAGTAATTCTGGCTCCAGCGTTTCCACAGCAAAGAGAGGCACCAGACCCACCATCGAGCGGACTTTTAGCTTGAGGCGATCGCCCTGGGGCAGGTGCAGCACGTCATAAAAGAAGCCATCGGCGTCGTCCCATAGTTCCGTTTTGCCGCCGCCAATGTGGTTCATCGCATCGGCAATGTAGACAAAATGCTCGAAAAACTTGGTCGCCATGTCTTCATAGACCGAGTTTTCCTGCGCCAATTCCAGCGCGATGGTGAGCATGTTGAGACAATACATCGCCATCCAGCTAGTGCCGTCGGATTGTTCCAAAAAACCACCTGTAGGCAGTGGGGCGCTGCGGTCAAACACACCGACATTATCCATGCCCAAAAAGCCGCCCTCAAACACGTTGCTGCCTTCTGTGTCCTTACGATTTACCCACCAGGTAAAATTCAGCAGCAGCTTCTGAAAGACACGCTCTAGAAACTGGCGATCGCCCTGCCCCCACATCTTTTGCTCAATTTTATAAACCCGCCAGGTGGCCCAGGCATGAACCGGCGGATTGACATCGCCAAAGGCCCACTCGTAGGCCGGAATTTGCCCATTGGGATGCATGTACCATTCTCGCGTCATGATGTCGAGCTGATTCTTAGCAAAATCAGGATCGATCATGGACAGCGGAATGCAGTGGAACGCCAAATCCCACGCGGCAAACCAGGGATATTCCCACTTGTCGCACATGGAAATGATGTCGTCAGCATCTAAATGTCCCCATTGGCGATTGCGGCCGCGCAGGCGTTCGGACGGTGGCGTGGGCATGGTGGGGTCGCCCCGCAGCCAGCGGCTCACGTCATAGCGATAATACTGCTTGCTCCACATCATGCCTGCAAAGGCCTGACGCTGAATGGCGCGGCGATCGCCATCAATCGAAAATGGGTTGACCTTGTCATAAAACTCGTCGGCTTCTTGAATCCGCGCTGCCAAAATCTGGTTGAACTCTGTGCCAAAGGGATGACTGATCGATGGGCGATTGCTGAGGCGCAGGCGAACCTGGCGCGTCTCTCCGGCGGGAATTTCCAGAACGTAGTGAGCGGCGGACTTGGTGCCGCGCTGCTCCGGATTCACCGCATCCGTTTCTCCGTGAATCACGGTGCGATGAATGGCATCTTTTACGTAGGGCGTGGGGTTGCCCACGTTAAACAGGGCTTCGTAGTTCGTTTCGTTTTCGGTGAAATAGACGGGCGGCGGGGTGGCGGCTCCGGTCGCCTCCAGACCTTCGCAATAGAGCCAGTGTTGTCCCAGCTCGGCGTGGGTCGAGGCGATCGCCGCAATGCCTTCCAGTCCCTTTTGCCCCAGGTGAGAGCGGTGCAGATTGGGCTTTTCTACAGCATCGCCCCAAACCCAGGTATTGCGAAACCACAGCGTCGGCAGGATATGCAGCGGGGCAGCGTCTGGGCCGCGATTCGTTGCGGAAATTTGAATCAGGATGTCTTCCGGTGCTGCTTTTGCATACTCCACTGTGATGTCAAAGTAGCGATTTTCAGCAAACACGCCTGTATCCATTAGCTCCAGTTCTGGCGCTTGCTTATCCCGCTGCTGGTTTTCTGTTACCAGTTGGCCATAGGGAAACTCTGCCTGGGGATACTTGTACAGCGCCTTTAAGTAAGAATGAGTTGGCGTGCTGTCCAGGTAAAAATAATACTCTTTGACATCTTCCGCGTGGTTGCCCTGGTTGCCGGTCAGCCCAAACAGACGCTCCTTGAGCACGGGGTCTTTGCCATTCCACAGCGCCAGCCCAAAACACAGCCGCTGCTTTTCATCAGAGATGCCCAGTAGCCCATCTTCGCCCCAGCGGTAGGCGCGGCTGTGGGACTGCTGATGTGAAAAGTCATCCCAGGCAGAACCGCCAGCGCTATAGTCTTCGCGGACAGTGCCCCACTGGCGATCGCTCAGATAAGGGCCCCATTTTTTCCAGGGCGTAGCAGTGCTGCGCGAGTCAATTAGGCGTTGGTGTTCAGGAATCATAGCAGT
>RFIF01000590.1 GCA_003695655.1 Cyanobacteria bacterium J069 | reverse complement strand
GCTCTACTTCGGGAATCACCTCGATCACCACCTGCCCGTTGCGTCCCAGCGCCTTCGACAGCAGCGTTTTCCAGCGGTCGATCTGCGTCTGGCTCTCGGTCAGCAGTTGCTGCATCAGCTCTTGAAACGCCTGAATCAGCGCCGAGTAGGGAATGTTGCGCTGAAACTGATCGTATTTGCCCGCAATAAAATAGCCCTTGTGGCGCGTGATGGGCTTATAGATTTCCTGCACCAGCGATGATTTGCCAATGCCCGAATAGCCCGCCACCAGCATCATTTCGCTGCGCCCTGCGGCGGTCATTGCTGCCCGCAACGCCGGTAGCTTAGACGGCGTGGCAAACTCTAGCTCTCGCTCGCGCCCGTTGGCCACGGCTTGCCCCGCCGCCACCCGCTCAAAGCCCTCCAGCAAAAGCTGCACCTCGCGATCGCGCCCATAGAGCTTTTGGGGAATCTGGAAGCGACCGGAAGCGTCGTCTTGCCCCAGCGGAAAGGGGGCGATCGCCCCAGTGGCCCGCAGGTCTACCAGACAGCGCTCCAGATCGGTTTTGAGGCCGTAGGCGCTCTGATAGCGGTCTTCGGCGTTTTTGGCCAGCAGCTTTAGCACGATCTGCGAAAGAACAGACGGCACGGCTGGATTGACCTCGTGGGGCGGGTCGGGCTGCTTGGCCAGATGGCAGTGGATTAGCTCCATCGGGTCAGATGCGGCAAACGGCGGCGCACCCGTCAGCAGTTCATATAGGGTCGCCCCCAGCGAGTAAAAATCAGTGCGATAGTCCAGCGAGCGGTTCATGCGCCCAGTCTGCTCTGGCGACAGGTAAGCCAGCGTACCCTCCAGCCGATTGGGAGTTTGCAGCGTCGGGTTTTCACGCGACAGCACCGTAGCATTACCAAAGTCGATCAGCCCTACGCGGCCCGTCTCGGCGTCATATACCACGTTGGCAGGGTTGATGTCTTTATGGATGACATTGGCGGCGTGAACCTGGCCCAGAATCTCCGTCAGGGCGATCGCCACCGACAGCCCCTCGACCGGATCTAACCGCTGCCTCAGCAGCCGCCGTTGCAGCGACTCGCCGCCAAAGTCCTCCAGCACCAGCACCACGCCGCTCTGGTGTGGCTCCAGCCCATAGACGCGGCTGATCCCGTCCACCGCCGACAGCCGATTCAGAATTTCATACTCCAGCCGAAACCGCGCCAGCTCCTCCAGACTGGGATATTCCGACTGAGTTGCTTTAAGAATCACAGGCACTCGATCCAACTCGCGCTCAGCCCGATAGACCACCGAGCGACTGCTCATGTGGAGTTGGGTCAGCACTTCATAACCTGCAATTACGACCATGCCGGATAAGCGCTAAAACAAAAACTGGGTTCTCAGGATGATACTGTAGACTGGCGGATTTTCGCTGAAATTATTTGGGTTAAACGATACGAAAAACATCGGCACCAGACCCACATTGTCGTTCAGCGGAAAGTAGTAGCTGGCCAGCACATCGACCTGCGTGCCGCCATCGCCATAGCCGCCCACCAAAAACTCCTCGCCGCCCACCACGTCAAACGGAATCGTGGCCGCCAGCGTGCCCAGCGCCCCTGGCTTGCCCAGATCGGGAAAGGCAAAGCCCAGTTGGAACGCCTGCACCTCTACATTGCCACCCTGCCGCAGCGGATTAATCGGGTCAATCTCCGACGTGCTAAAGGAATAGCGCCCAAACACGGCGAATCGGGACGACAGCGCCCAGTCAAAATTCAGCACAAAGTTGTGGGCAATGATGTCGTCCACCGTGCCGCCAAAGCCGTCGTCCACCGCACCCCGCAGCGAGGTCAGCAAAAACGGAAACACAGCCACCCCCTCCGGCAGCCCTGGAAACGGCGGCGGCGCTTCCAGCCGACTGCGGTTATAAATCAGGCGGATGTTGGTATTGAAGCTGGGAGAATAGGTCAGCTCTGCCAGAATGTCGTTGTTGCCGTTGAAGAAACCCCGACTGGGGTTGGCTGGGCCGTCGCCACCAGGGGAAACGAACGGTTCGTCAAAAATTTGCTGCGAGCGATCGTTGCGGGACAAGTAGCCCGCCCTTAGCAGCCACTGAGGGCTGAGCGTCCACTCAAACAGCCCGCCCGCACCCGACAGCCCGTTGCCCGCCAGCGTGCTCTGGTAAAAGTTCAGCCCGCTGGAGCCAAAGATGACATTGGTGTACGGGTTTTGGTCGAAGTGGCGGAAGGCGAGGATGCGCGGCCCCACCACCAGCCGAAAGTCTTCGCTAAACAAGGGGAAGGCGTACTTTAGCTCGAACAGCCCGACCGAGTTGGGCGAGAGCGGCGTCACGGGGTTGGAATCAGCATAGGGAATGCCATAACTGCTGGTAAACCCGGCAGAACTAAAGGTGCTGGCGGGCGGGTCGCCGTTGCCCATTGCCAGGATCATCGTCAGCTCGTCCGTCTGCTGAAACGACCCGGAAAAGATGAAGTAGGACGAATAGCTGAAGGTGGTTTCCGGGTCGTCTCGCACGGTTTCGATGACCGGGTCGCCAAACTGCCCAGTTTGCAGGTCAAGCTGGCGGGTGGGTCTGCGGGCGACTGGACTCACGCCCGGAACGGTGATGCCTTCGGCCAGGATGTCGCCGCCGGCAAAGGATTGGGTCAGGTTGAAAGAGGCCAGCGTGTTGAACCGGAGCGTGGGGGAGAACTGGTTGGCTTCCAGGTCTGAGGC
>RFIF01000058.1 GCA_003695655.1 Cyanobacteria bacterium J069 | reverse complement strand
TGGTTAAGGCAGCATTTTTGTGGAGTTTCATCTGTCACACTAAAACTCTATATGCGTATGCTAACTTAATCTGTCATTACATTTAGGTGCTAAATCTTTAGACTTCTTCGCTCATTCCTTATCCTGATTGCAGGGTTATTTCGTCATGCAAAGCTTCACGCTCACTCAAATTTTGATGAACTTGCTCTGGGCAACGCGATGGACAGTTGCGCTCTCTGCCATTGCGTTTATCGGCGGCGGACTGGTGGGTTTTCTCGTCATGCTGATGCGGATTTCGCCTCGAAAAATCTTTCGATATCTCAGCGGTATCTATGTCGAATTCTTTCAGGGCACGCCCCTGCTGATGCAGCTATTTCTCACCTTTTTTGGGCTGTCGGTGCTGCTGGGAATTAACCTGTCGCCCTGGGTCGCAGCTGCGATCGCCCTTACCACCTACAGCAGCGCCTTTTTGGCAGAAATTTGGCGGGGATCAGTGGCGGCTATTCCTCAGGGGCAGTGGGAAGCAGCCAACGCGCTGGGTTTTAACTACGTGCGGCAGTTGCAGCGGATCATTTTGCCCCAAGCGGTAAAGATGTCGGTTCCGCCTACAGTCGGCTTTGCAGTGCAGGTGATTAAGGGCACCTCTCTTGCCTCAGTGATTGGCTTTGTCGAACTGGCGCGCACCGCGACTTCGATTAGCAATGTTACATTTCAGCCATTTCTGGTGTTCTCGTTTGCTGCGCTGATTTACTTCTGTCTTTGCTTTCCGTTGTCCCTGCTCAGCAAGCGGCTAGAACAGCGATTCGCCCTCCAGGGTTAAGTTCATTCGTAAACCCGTTCATTGCCTCATTCTCATTCACATCTCTACTCTGTTCATGTTTAGGAGAATTTCCATGTCAAACTTCAAATCTAAGCGCGATCGCCACTTTGCCCTGTCCAGGTTCTGGAAGCAAGGACTGATGCTGGCGGCGGCTAGCTTACTCGTCATGCTGGGCAATGTCGCCTGCTCTACTGGCTCCATCACGTCCCAGTCTGTCGCGGGCGAAGCGACGGTAGCGCAGACTGCTCCCGGCTCAGAGGTGGTTCCCTCTGGCGGTGCCCTAGGAGCCACGCTAGATCAAATTCTGGCATCTGGTAAGGTCAGAATTGCCGTCCCTCAGGATTCGCCACCCTTTGGCGCAATGGGAACAGACGGACAGCCTCAGGGCTATGACGTTGAAGTGGCGAAGATGGTCGCCGAGGCTCTAGAGGTGGAGCCAGAACTGGTTCCTGTGACGAGTAAGAACCGCATTCCGTTCTTGCAAAGCAACAAGGTTGACATGGTGATTTCTAGCCTGGGCGCAACGCCAGAGCGGGCTAAGTCGATCTATTTTTCCATTCCCTATGCGCCTTTCTATTCGGGTGTCTATAGCGCGGCTGGATCGGCGATCGCCGAATATGCAGATTTAGCGGGTAAGACCGTCGGCGTCACCAATGGCTCACTAGAAGACCTGGAGTTGACCAAGCGCGTACCCGCAGGAGTAGAGATTAAGCGGTTTGAGGACAACAGCACAACGGCAGCGGCACTGCTGGCAGGGCAGGTGGATGCGATCGCCACAGGCAATACCATTGCCAACGCGGTGATGAAAGACAATCCTGGCAAAAATTTGGGACGCAATTTCGTGATGCGGAATTCTCCCTGCTATATCGGGGTGCGTCGCGGCGATCTGGATCTATTGCAGTGGGTGGATGTATTTGTGGCGAACAAACGCCTGTCGGGCGATTTGGAAGCCCTGTCTCAGGAATGGTTTAACGAACCGCTTGAGCTGCCGACCTTCTAAGCAAATTGAGATCGGGTTGAGTTTTCAGCGCTGTGTGTCTGAAAACTCAACCCTGCCGTTCTGATTTGCATTCACACCCATTCATTCTTTTAGTCCTCTCTTGATTCAGGAAGAACCACCATGACGTACTTTGATCCTGCCGCCACAGCGTCCACCGTGCCAACTACTGCAATGCAGCCCATTATCATCGCTGAGAATGTCGAGAAGTGGTATAACAACGGATTTCACGTTCTCAAAGGCGTCAGTCTGACGGTCAACCCAGGCGAAGTGGTCGTGGTGATGGGGCCGTCTGGCTCTGGTAAGTCTACGTTCATTCGCACGTTCAATGCCCTGGAGCCATATCAGAAAGGCCGCATCGAAATAGACGGCATCGAGTTGACTCACAAGATGAAAAATGTGGAAGCGGTTCGCCGCGAAGTTGGGATGGTATTCCAGCAGTTCAACCTGTTTCCACACCTGACGGTTTTGGAAAACGTCACTCTGGCTCCGATGGATGTGCGCGGCTGGAAAAAGGAGCGGGCCCGGCAGGTGGGGGCAGAACTGCTGGAGCGCGTTGGAATTTTGGAACAAGCCAACAAATATCCGGGACAGCTATCTGGCGGACAGCAGCAGCGGGTGGCGATCGCCCGTGCTCTGGCCATGCAGCCCAAGGTAATGCTGTTTGATGAACCGACCTCGGCGCTTGACCCCGAAATGGTGCGCGAGGTGCTGGATGTGATGCGATCGCTGGCGCAGTCGGGCATGACGATGGTATGCGTGACGCATGAAGTTGGGTTTGCCCGCGAAGTGGCAGATCGCATTGTGTTCATGGCGGAGGGAATGCTGATTGAAGACACCACGCCCGATGCGTTTTTCAACAATCCCAGCAGCGATCGCACGCGCAAGTTTCTATCGCAAATTTTGCATTAACGCGGGTCGAAGGATGTCCGGCAAAGCGAATTCAGCCTGCCAGAAATGCCTCATCGATTTCCCAAAATCAGCTTGAACAGAGACTTGGATCGGTTGCCGCAAGACGTTGCAGCGCTGCGCAGTTCATAATCAGGACAGTCAATTGCTAGTTCCGACAGCGCCCTGCAAGGCTGCACCGCACATTTCAAGCGATATTCGCCAGTGAAATAGGCACAGCGGCTGCAAGGCACCTGGTGTAGCCGCTTGAGTCGCGTGATGCCATCCTGCACTGCGAAACAAACGGAGAGGCAAAAGCAAACCGTAATCAGCCAGATTGCCAGAATGCAAATCGGATTCATGAGTGAATGCAGTTGGTAGAGATTTTTGAATAATGCTGCTCAGCTAGAAGATAGAGTTTCTAAAGCTGTGTTCTGGAGAGTAGCATGTGAAAAGGATTGCCAAAATCGCATAATTTGCTCAGCAGTTAACTGGGGAAAGTGATAGTGGAAGAAATAGCGACCACCCGGACATGACCACAGGCGATCGCCCGGTGGTGTCCATCCAGTCTCGTCTTTCGAGAAAAAATCGCCGTCTTTTAGCCAGGGTTGCCAGCCGTTGAGCGCGTTGGGGTCGATGATGGGGTCTTCTGCACCGCCACAGACCAGCAGCGGCACGGGCACGCCGCCAGGAAACAGACTCGCTCGCTGATATAGCGTATGGGGCGACAGAGAATTGTGCAGATCTTTTTCTAAAAACTGTATGAGGTCTTGAGTCATCTGCCAGGACTGGCGACCAAATAGCGTAGGCACCATCTGCGCCAACACCGTTTCGCGGCCGCAGGGCAGCGTCAAAAACCGGCTGTAGTAATGCGCCTGCCAGTCTACTAGCGGATACACGCCCACCGAAAGTAAGGTCAGCGATCGCACTCGTTCGGGATGTCGCCGCGCATACAATAGCGCCAGCGCTCCGCTAATGCCATGTCCCAGCAGATGCAGCGGGCGATCGCCCTGCTTCAGATAGTCATGCAGCAGCATCAGCGCTATCTCCAGCGACACGGCCTCGTCCTGGCTCTGGCAATATTGCCAGTGGGCGATCGCGGCATGTTGGGCTAGCTGGTTCAGCAGCAGCCGATCGAATTTTTGCAGCGCCGGGCTGACATTGAGCCACAGTGCATCGGGCTGCGAAGACGGCAATAAAGACATAGAGCATTCCTTCAACGTGAACGGTTCAATCAGCAGGGAACACCGGGCGATCGCCGGAGCAGATTTTCCCGACGCTGCTCAGCGCATCAGCCAGCGCCAGCCCCTCATCCTAACTGAGAATGGAGTCAACTAGGCTTGGGTTCTTGGAAATCTGTCCCGGCAACAGCGGCTCACCCGGCGTTGTCCTCAAAATTCGTGACTTTAAGCAGATTTTGGAAATTTTAGAGCGCTACAGGTCAAATTCTCGCTTGAGCTGTGCCACCCAGCTTTGAATTCGCTCCGTCGTCAAGTCAGACTGGTTGTCTTCATCGATCGCCAGCCCGACAAACTTGCCATCGCGCACGGCTTTCGATTCGTTAAAGTCATAGCCATCGGTCGGCCAATAGC
>RFIF01000589.1 GCA_003695655.1 Cyanobacteria bacterium J069 | reverse complement strand
CCTGCTCATGGTGACACTTGGCGCAGTCACCCAATCCATTGGCCCGCTGCTGATCGGCTGGTCGATCGACAACCTGATTTTGCGGGGCAACTGGCCGGGGCTGGCGACAATGCTCGGTGTGTTGGCGCTGATCTATGTGCTGGGCGTGGTGGCGATTCGTGAACAAATCTGGCGCATCGGCAGCATGATGCAGCGGGTGTTGGGGCAACTGCGGCAGGATATTTTTAGCAAAGTGCAGGGCCTGCCCGTCAGCTTTTTTGATCGCAGCGAGGCAGGCGACCTGATGAGCCGCCTGCTGAATGATGTGAATACGGTGAATCAGGCCTTTGGGCTAACCGTGCCGCAAATGCTGGGGCAAAGCTTTAGCCTGATTGGCATCATCATCGCCATGCTGTCGATGAACCTGCAACTGGGGCTGCTGAGCAATCTGGTGGTGCCCGTGATGATTTTCACGACGGGTTTCTTTTCGCGCTGGGCCAGGCGGCGCTTTCGCGTGGCGCGGGAGACGATTGGCGAACTGTCGGCCAAGCTGGAGGAAGACCTTAGCAGCGTCCGCGAGGCGCAGGCCTTTAACCGCACCCAGCTCAACATTGAGGAATTTGACAGCCTCAATGAGGCCAACCGCCGGGCCAATGTGCAGGCGGTGGCGGTGACTTCGGCCTTTTTGCCGTCGATTGATTTTCTCAACACGCTGGCGACGGCTGGGGTGATGGCCTATGGCGGCTATCTGGCGGTGACGGGGGCCATGTCGGTGGGCGTGGTGACGGCGTTTTTGCTGTATGTGCAGCAGTTCTTTCGCCCGATACAGATTCTCAGTCAGTTTTATACGCAGGCGCAGTCTGGGCTGGCAGGGCTAGACCGGATCTTCTGGCTGCTCGATGAACCCGCGACGCTGCAAGACGCGCCGAATGCGATCGCCATGCCGCCGATTCGCGGCGAAGTGCGGTTTGAGTCGGTTTCCTTTGGCTATACGGAAAATCAGCGCGTCCTCCAGGACGTAAATTTGGTGGCGCAGCCGGGGCAAATGGTGGCGCTGGTCGGCCCTACGGGCGCAGGCAAAAGCACAATTATTAATCTGATCCTGCGGTTTTATGACGTGACCGACGGGGCGGTGAAGATCGACGGTATCGACGTGCGCCGCGTCACGCAAGCCAGTCTGCGTCGCCAGATCGGCATTGTGCTGCAAGACAACCTGCTGTTTGGCGGCACCGTTGCCCAGAACATTGCCTTTGGCGCACCCCATGTCAGCCAGTCCGAAATTGAAGCCGCCGCCCAAACCGCCAACGTGCATGATTTTATTACCTCGCTGCCGCAGGGCTACAGCACGCTGTTGGGCGAACGGGGCGCACCGCTGAGCCAGGGACAGCGGCAGTTGGTCAGCATTGCGCGGGCCGTGCTGATTAATCCCAAAATTCTGATTCTGGATGAAGCAACCAGCAGCATCGACACCCGCACCGAGGCGCTAGTGCAAGAGGCGATCGCCCGTCTGCTTCAAAACCGCACCAGTTTCGTGATTGCCCACCGCCTCAGCACCGTCACCCAAGCCGCTCAGGTGCTGGTGATTCAGCAGGGGCAAATCGCCGAGCAGGGTACCCACGCTGAACTAATCGCCCAAAAGGGCATCTACGCTAACCTATATGCGCTTCAGCTTGGCGCAAGCTGAGATAACAGGGGTCAGGGCCTAAGGGGGCAGGTCTAAGGCCATTGAAATCTATGAGAAAGACTTTGCCCGGTTTGGCTGGCAAGCCTGGCTCCCAAATCCTGGCACCTGTTCTATTGTCTGAGTTTGCACCAGACCGGAATTCTGAGGATTTGCAGCTTGATGGGCTTGCCAGAGAGATTCTGCGAGTTTTTGGGAGAAATTCTCCAGATTAAACCGCTTTTCTGCAAGCAGGCGCGCCCTGCGGCCCATGTCCCGCGTTTCGTCTGGGTGAGCCAGCAAATAGGCGATCGCCCTGCGCCACCCCTCTACATCCCCCGACTCCACCCATAGCCCAATCCCTTCTTGCTCCAGATCTACCCCGACGTACTCATTGCGGGTCATCACAATCGCCTTCCCCATCGCCATTGCTTCGGTTAAAACCGTCAAACCAAGGGCATTTTTAAACTTAGTCTTCTCATCCAGCAAGGGAATTGCTACAGCATAGGCTTGCTGATATAACCGAATGAACGCCCTCCAGTCGAGCATTTCTTCAACTACAGAGATGTTGTCGGGCAACTTATCCATTGATTGACTTCGCGTTTGATCCTTCAACGCTTGGCAATCAAGCTGCCCGGCTCCGCAAATGGTTAATTCGCCATCAAAACCTGAAAATGCTTTGACTAGAGTTGCATAGTCCCTGTAGGATTTCCCAGGACTGAGGATAAATGGACGCGCTTCAGACTGCTGCACCTGATCTGGATCAGCTGGCTGATAGAAGCGTAAATCAGTCCCCCATTCAATCAAATCTAGCTTTTGTCGGGGAACACCAAATTCTTCCAAATCTTGTAGCAGAGACTTACTCAAACAAAGGATTTTATTGTTGCCTTCAATAAAGGTTTTTACAAAAAACTTCCAGTAAAAAGCCTTGGTTCTGGGGGCTTGATAGCCAATCGCGACAATCGGTTTTTTCAGTAAACCAACCACGCTAAGGAACGAGAGAAACGCCGTCGTTAAGTAATGGGCGGAGTAAATAACATCATATTCATATTGATGACAGGTTAAAAGCAGTCTCAACTGCTGATCCAAATCTCCCAAAAACTTTAGCTTTTCACTAATCTTTTTCAGGAAAACACTGCCTTGAAAAGGGAGAATATCGACGCCAATATCATGACGACTCAGTAAAGAATAACCCCAAAGGTGCTGTGCAGGGGCATTTCCACTCTCCTGCTGTAATAGATCTAAAATGCCAAGCAAGTCATAGTTGTTGATCAGAACTGCTTTCATAAAATTTTTGGTTTAGATGATTGTAATACACTCCTGAAGACAATACCCTTGAAAGAATAAATTAAAAGCGACGATCGCTACTGAGAGTTTTTTCTGTCTGCAACTGGTGCTGTACAGGGTGCAGTTTGCGAACAATCAGTCGTGGCGATCGCATGAGCTAACTTTGAAAGGCGAACACGACTTGCGCCAGGGCATTGTTGCAGCAAACAGCCTTACTTGACAGCACTCTGAATCACAGACTGATTAGATCTAACGGCACCCTGAAAGTTGCTTGGTTGTCTAGAGGTGCACAAGCTGTGAAGGTGGTCTATCCTACTTTTAAAGGTTTTCTCAAAAGTGTGATGACGAGCAAACCGTATGCTGTTCCTCGCTTTTTCTGCAATTTCTTGTCTATGAGTGTTGAGGTGTTTGACAGCTTTTACCACCCCGCTCAAGTCTCCCATTTCTACACCCCATCCCATGTCAGATCTCTCTAAAAGCCCAGAGAAAGCCTGATTGCGATAGCCAATGATGGGCACGCCGCAAGATAGCGTTTCCAGATATGTGCAGGCAGGATCGCTTTGCATGTGGGGCATGATGAATAGATCAGTTTTCTGATGAAGGGCAGGAATCAACTCCTCATAAAAATCAACAGCACCTGGCATATTAATCACATCTTCAAGACCGCACTGAGTAATGCGATCGCGCATCTCGCTCTCCAAATCGCCAGCTCCGTATATAGTCATCACAAACTTAATACCTTGCTGCTTCAGCAATGCTGCTATGGAAATCAGATGGTCTGCTCCCTTCATCCGGATCAAGCGCCCTGAAAACGCCAGCCGCAGAGGTTCATTCCTGGCTAAATAAGCTAACCTCGAATCCAATTCCTCATCACCGATCATATTTTTCCTATCGACTCTGGTGTCGAAGTATAGTAGGTCCTTTTCTGATCGGTGATATTCATAATAGGCAGCCATGCCATTGATCTGGAGCGCATCAGCAATTGAGAATGCCGACTGCCGCTTCATTTCACTCTTCCAAATGTAGAGATATCTATAGAGCTTTACCAAGGAGTTCTTGGTGCTCAATGCAGCAATTTGATAGCGAGTTTCGGGTGTGTATTCGATGATATATACACACTTTGCACTGACTTTTTTACACAATCTGCTGACATCAAACTGATTGCATGAGTCACCAGAAGCTAAGACAACAGATGCGCCGCTTAAATGCTCTTCTCTAATCTGTTCGTGGCTAGACAAAACTAAGCAGCGAAATGGAAGTTCATCTTGTTTTTGACTCACTAGTCCAAAACTAGGTAGCTCCGCAATAGCGGCAGACATAATACAAGTTACGTCGCCAGGCCACATTTGCGCATAGAGGGACATACCATCATAGAACTTTCGGTCGAATACTAAAAAGTTCTCATACTTCCACACTGGCACAGAAGGAATAACAAATAGCTGAAGGCGTTCCATATATGCTTTCCTCACTTCTATCGACCAACTTTCTGAACAACTTTCTCTTGTGGACTATAGGCTTCTTGTGAGAGGACAGCCAGATGAGGGGAATGATAGAGATTTAATTTCTGTTTCAGAACGAGCCAAAAGAAAGGAAAGGCATCGACCAGATATCTGCGCCAGAGCCGTCGCGGCTCGGAAATGAGGCGATGCAGCCACTCTAGACCAGCCTCGCTAATCCATCGGGGCGATCGCCGCTTTTGTCCAGCTTCAAAGTCAATGGCTGCGCCAATCGCTAGAAAAATCCGAACATTGGGAAGCTGATGTTTGTACTTGGCAATCCACTTTTCCTGCTTAGGAGCGCCGACTCCAACTGCTAGAACCGTTGCACCGGAGCGGTTGATCATTTCAACAATCTCGGCACACTCAAGCTCATCTTGTTCAAATCCAAATGAGGGAGAGTAGGCACCCACCACGATATCTCTGCCGACCTTGGCATTGATCCGCTGTTGTGCTTTATAAGCTACACCTTCCCGAGCACCCAACAAAAATACCTTGACGCTCTCGTTGTGCCGATGATGATGGCAAAAATCAGGCAATAGCTCAGAGCCTGAAATTTTTTCCTTGATCGGCATTCCCAGAAACCGGGACACATAGAACAAAATTTTGCTGTCGCAGACCCGATAATCAGCGTCTTGATAGACCCTAAAAAAATCAAGATCTCGCTCTAGCTTAATGAGATGATCGACGTTGGGGGTGAACACAACGCCTGAAACCAATGTTTCCAAAAATTCCTGCTTGGAGAAGTTATTGATTGAGATACCTAAAATGTTGGTTTCTTTGAGGACATCGTACCCACTTCTGAGTTTCATGGTTAGTGATCCTGACGCTTGATATCAGACCAAAAGGTGAAATTTTGTAGTGATCGTGTGAGAAGACGAACTTGACCAGCTTTACCACCCAAATTCACCCATGTACATGACTTAAACATGAACTGAATGAACCTATAAGTATTGAGAGTAACCGTATCAAAAGTTTCAGCTAAAAATAACAGAATTGAAGCAGTATTGATGGCGATCGCCTCAGTAGAAGCTGGCAAAAAACCGCAACGGAACCCTTGAGAGAGAGGCTCTCATTAAAGACGTAAAACCCTGATAGCTGGAAGGAAAACCCACAGCGCCGACTGTATTTAGCAACAGCGGCAACCTGGTGATAGAAGTGTTTAATTCACGAAATTATCATGCTAAACCTCCAACCAATAAATAGTAAAAGATGAAATGAAGTCCGTATTCAACTTTTCCATCGGCAAATCCAAGAGGGATTGCAAGCGGAGAATGAATACAAATCAGAGATGGACTTTTTTCTGAAATCTAGAATGGTTAATCTCTGTCGGAACTAAACTACTTTTAGTTTACTGCCTTTAACTTTTTAACCTTGAATTCAGCTCAAAGACTTGTGGCTGGAAACAGCTCGAGAGAATTCATATTCACATAGCGAAAACTGGGCTTTTTTGAAAGCAAGGGCTGCCACCATGCTGAATGCGTCAGATACCATTCCACTGTGCGCCGCAGACCCGTTTGCCAAGTTTCAGCGGGTATCCATCCAAGTTTGGTTGAAATCTTGGTGGCATCGATGGCATAGCGGCGATCATGCCCTGGACGATCTTTGACAAACGTTATCAATTCCCGACTGGGACGGACGGGTAGCGCGGGGGCCAGTTCATCCATCAGGTCGCACAGCGCTTGCACCAGATCAAGGTTTTTGACTTCGTTGTTGCCGCCAATGTTGTAGACCTCTCCGGGTGTGCCGCGATGAATCACCGCATCCAGCGCGCTACAGTGATCGCCGACGTAAAGCCAGTCTCGGACATTTTGCCCATCGCCATACACTGGCAGTGGCTTGCCCAGAAGAATGTTGATGCACATCAAAGGGATCAGCTTTTCGGGAAACTGATAAGGGCCATAGTTGTTCGAGCAATTGGTGATCAGCGTCGGCAGTCCGTAGGTGTGGTGATAAGCCCGCACCAGATGGTCGCTGCCCGCTTTGGATGCGGAATAGGGACTGTTTGGGGCATAGGGTGTTGTTTCAGAAAAGGCGGGATCGCTGGGGCCAAGGCTGCCGTAGACCTCATCGGTCGAGACATGGTGGAAGCGATAGTGTTCGGGTTGCTGCTGCTGATTCCAGTATTCTCGGAAGGCTTCTAGCAGGGTGAAGGTGCCCACTACATTGGTTTGCACAAAGGCAGCGGGGCCAAAGATCGAGCGATCGACATGGGACTCAGCCGCAAAGTGAACCACGGTGTCGATGGCTTCTTCCCGCAGCAGCGCATCGATGGAGGGACGATCGCAGATGTCTCCCTGCACAAATTGAAACTGATCCTGTGCAGGCAGTGCATCAAGATTTTGCAGATTTCCGGCATAGGTGAGCGCATCCAAAATCACCAGGCGATCGCCCGGATATCGCGCCTGCCAGTGATGGATAAAGTTGGCCCCAATGAACCCTGCGCCGCCTGTAACCAGCAGGCGGCGATCGCCCCGTAGATGCACTTGATCCTGAATGGTTTGACTCATGCTTTTAACCCTGACATCTGAATGAAAAAGATTAACCAAAATCGCTCAATCAAGATGCTTTAGTGATGACTTGTAACCCGCCTCAATCAATCCCGCTTTACTGGCATAGCTCAATCTGGCAGTCGTCGCCCACCATCAACCGCAATGCCTTTGGCCGCTGGGGTGCGACCTTCAGTTGCACGCGCTGCCCAATCACGCTGTCTACAATGCGCTGGTGAATGCCAACAACCGTCGCCCCCTCCAGCACCACGCTATGTTCCAAATCGGCATCTACCAATTTGACGCGATCGCCAATGCTGCTATAGGGCCCGATAAAACAATTTTCTAAATGGCAATTGCTGCCAATAACCACCGGGCCGCGAATCGTGCAGTTGACGACCTCTGAGCCGGGCGCAATCTGAACCCGACCGCTAATCTTGCTGGCTACATCAATGTTGCCTTCTAAGCTGGAGCAGAGGCAGTCGTCCAGGATAATTTGATTCGCCTCCAGCAGGTCATCCTTTTTCCCGGTATCTAGCCACCACCCCTGGATTTGCAGTGCTTCAACTTGCTTGTGCTGGTCAATCAGAAATTGAATGGCGTCGGTAATTTCTAGCTCACCCCGAGCCGAGGGCTGGATGCTGGCGATCGCCTCATGAATCAGCGGCGAGAAGAAATAAATGCCCACCAGCGCTAGATTAGACGGCGGGTTTTTGGGCTTTTCCACCAGCCGCAGCACGCGCCCTTGATCATCCACCTCAGCCACCCCAAACGCGCTGGGATTGGGCACGCTGCACAGCAGGGTGAGCGCATCCAAATCGCGAGCCTGAAAACGCTCCAGAAACAGCCCCAGCTCGCCCTGCACCAGGTTGTCGCCCAGATACATGACGAACGGCGAGTCTTTCAGGAAGGGCTGGGCAATCTTGACGGCGTGGGCCAGTCCGGCAGGTTGCTCTTGCAGAATGTAGGTGATGCGAACTCCAAAGCGGCTGCCGTCGCCCGTTTTCGCCTTTACCTCTTCACCTGTTTCGGGGCTGATGACAATACCGATGTCGGTGATGCCCGCAGCGGCGATCGCCTCAATGCCGTACCAGAGAATGGGCTTGTTGGCCACAGGCACCAACTGCTTGGCACCCGTGTAGGTCAGCGGACGCAGGCGCGTCCCTCTACCGCCGGAGAGAATAAGCGCTTTCATAGGAGTGGGTATAAAGTTCAACCAGCATCTTGTGCAACGCCTGTCGCCAGTGGGGCGGATAGCCTCCTAGTACAGCCGACGTTTTCTGTAACGACAAAACCGAGTAAGCCGGACGCTGCGCTGGCGTCGGATACTCCTCTGTAGAAATGGGCAAAACCCGCTGAATCTGGAGCGGAAACCCAAGCTGACCCGCAATCTCAAAGATGGCTACCGCAAAGTCGTACCAGCTTGCCACGCCGCTATTGGTGAAATGGTACGTTCCCCAAAGCGGTTCTCTCAGGCTGCGACTAGTATTCGCTGCATAATTCTCTGTATAATTCGCTCTGTCATATACCGTGCCATGCGTTCCGACATGCGCTCTGCTGTACGCTCTGTCATGTGCTTCCTCATTCGCTTCGTCATGCGCTCCATCATGCAATGAACGATTGAGTAACCCATTGACTGATCCGCTGATTGATGGCGTGCAGCGAGACACAAAGACTGCGATCGCCTGCGCCAGATCCGCAGCCCAAGTCGGCGCGCCCACCTGATCGCAAACCACCCGTACCTCTTGGCGATCGCCCCCCAGACGCAGCATCGTTTTAACAAAATTACTCTTGCCCCAACTGCCATACACCCAGGCGGTACGCAGAATAATATGGCGATCGCACGCTTGTCGAATTCCTATCTCACCCGCCAGCTTTGATCGTCCATACGCACTGATTGGCTCAGTTGGATCTGTCTCCTGGTATGGCGTGTGAGTTTGACCGTTAAATACATAGTCAGTCGAAACATGGATTAGCGCTGCACCCAGGCGTTCTGCAATTTCAGCCAGTGTAGTCGGCGCATTTCCATTGATGGCGTAGGCTAGTTCCGGCTCCCGTTCTGCCTGGTCAACTGCTGTGTAGGCTGCCGCATTCACAATCACATCCGGCTGGCATTCATAAACCGCTTGATAGATCTGTTCCGGTCGCGTGAGATCAACCCGACGCCGATCCAGGCTGGTAACTGTCCCCACATTGCGCAGGTGCCGCTGTAATTCCTGTCCAAGCTGTCCCTTGGCTCCGATTAGCAATATAGAGGTCATACATACACCTCCGCCGTCTTTGAGAACTGCCCTGTTGCATCCTTTGCAGACAAAATGGGAGGTGACTCTAGCGGCCAGGCGATCGCCAGAGTGGGGTCATCCCATCGAATGGTTCTCTCATACTGGGGTGCGTAGTAATCCGTCGTTTTATACAGCACTTCAGCCGTTTCCGACAGCACCAGAAACCCATGAGCAAAGCCAGGCGGAATCCAAATCTGTCGCCTGTTGTCAGCGCTGAGTTCCCACCCCATCCACCTCATGAACGTAGATGAACTTCGGCGTAAATCGACCGCAACATCAAAGACGGCACCCTGAATCACGCGCACCAACTTTCCCTGCGGCTGCTGAATTTGATAATGCAATCCGCGCAGCACGTTTTGCACCGATCGAGAGTGATTATCTTGCACAAACCGGGCATCACTCTCCGTCTTATCGCGAAAGACTTGCTCATTAAAACTCTCGTAAAAAAAACCCCGGCTATCACCAAACAGGCGCGGTTCGAGAATCAGTACCTCTGGTATTTCAGCCTGCGTAATTTGCATATTGCTGCACCCTACATGCCTATGTGCATCTATCTAGCTAGCGATCCTGGCTTAGCACTCAGCGGCTGCAAACAGCCTGCATCTGCCCATATCTGACTCACATCTGGCTAAGATCTAACTAATCTTTAATTCACGCCAGTTGTCGTAGCTTACTCAAGTCTTTAGCTCAATCTTCTGCCGTGCGCAGCTTGTCGCGGTCAGTCCGAATCCACTGCGTTTGGGGACGGAATAGAAATGTGAAATAGAGGGGGATTTTCCAAAGAATGTAAAGCGGAACGGCAAGAATCGCGCTCAGCGGGACGAGCAATCGCCCAAACTTCCACCAGCCGAGGAGCACTGCTGACAGCAGCAGCACACCCGCTGCACCCGCCAGCGCCAACCCAGCACCACCCCAGACAACCATCACCACAGCCAGCAGCAACGAGGATGCCCACAGCAGCACCAGCAGGGCCAACGGCGGAATCGCCAGATCTATCGCCAGCGCTAGCAAGCTAAGCCGTCGCCGCTGAATCGCCGCCTTGAGTAACGCGGGCACCTGGGTTTTCAGCGTTTGCAGATGTCCATGTTCCCAGCGGGTGCGCTGCTGTTTTGCAGCGCTACCCTGAGCTGGCAGCCGACCCATGATCTCCGCGTCAGCACAAAACAGAGGCGCATAGCCTGCGATCGCCAGATCCACCGATAGCTGCATGTCCTCGACCAGGTTGCCGCTTGAAAGCGACACCTGGCGAATCACCGACCACGGAAACGCCATGCCAGTACCCGTCAGCCAACAGGGCAGGCCAAGCTGGGCCATGCCCGCCGGACGCACTAAATTTTTGAATAAGAAGGCGAGTGACGAAATCAGGTCGCGCTGGCTGGGGCTTGCGGGCGTTTCCATAAGGTAAACTGCCTGCACGGGGCGATGCTGCTGGAATGCAAGGCTCGCAACTTGGCGAATGCTGCCCGGACGCGCCACGCAATCGGCATCAACCATGACCACGACATCAGGCTGAACAGATTCCAGATGCCGCAGCCCATAGTCCAGTGCATAGCCCTTACCCAGCCGAGTAGAATCCTGACGTTCAATTACGTTCACGTCCAACGTGCGGGCGATCGCCGCCGTTTGGTCAGAACAATTATCGGCTACGACCCAGATTTGACCGGGATCATCCACTTCAGTAAGCAAGTGATGGAGACACTCAGCAATCCCCATCTCTTCGTTATGAGCAGGCATTAGAACCACGAACTGCAATGGGCGATCGCTTGCTTGCCACCCGCTTTTAGCACTCGTTTGAACCCTAAAATATGAATCGTCCTGTGAACGTGAGCGATCTGAAGTGTCTAGTGTCTTCTGCACGACCCAGAGCGCCGCACCGCACTCAACGAATAGCACAGCACACAGAAGCAAAATAACCCCAGACAGCAGAAGCGAAACCAGCTCGATGATGACCATAACTGCAACCCTGGAGCAACACCGGAAGTTAAGTGGATACACCTAGCCCCCGCTCGGTCTTATTCTTTATTCAACAACTGATTTTCGCAATAACTACACCTAAGGTTTACGTAAACTTCATATTCAGAAATTGACGATGAGCACCTGTGCAATCCTGCCTCAGGTAAGGGAAACTGACCTCAACAGCATGATGTAAAGCGGCTTGAAGGGGTCAGAGTGTTTCCGTGAATACACTGAAGACGAACGCCGCTACATCCGTTTTAAGCCACCTGCTTTGTAATTTCTACATTTCCGGTTCATATGAACTTCATAATTAAAACCCTCAATTCAGGTGTCAA
This sequence comes from Cyanobacteria bacterium J069, assembly GCA_003695655.1. Taxonomy (GTDB): domain Bacteria; phylum Cyanobacteriota; class Cyanobacteriia; order Elainellales; family Elainellaceae; genus Thermoleptolyngbya. Next base: position 2,374 of record RFIF01000589.1, on the reverse strand, counting down.
TTTTGCGTTCCTCCGGGGTTGTCCCGTTGAATGTCTACTTCATATGTCGATCCAGGCGGTGTCGCGTAGGACATCAAGACTGCAATTGAATATGTCACAATCATGAAAAATTTATTAGCCAATTAGCCATCAGTGCATCGCCGCCATGAAGATTGCCTACTTGATGAATCAGCATCCCTACGCAAGCTGTACATTCATCCGCCGAGAAATCCTGGAGCTAGAAAAGCAGGGAATCAACGTCACCCGATTCTCGATTCGCAAACCAGAGCTGGCAATTACTGATGTCGCCGATCAGCAAGAGTTACAAAAGACACAGTTTATTCTCGGTTCCAAGCTTGACTTGTTGCTCAACGTTGCCCGTGTGTTTGCCAGTCGTCCTCGCCAATTTTTAGACGCGTTGCGCCTGACCTATAAAACTGGCTGGAAGTCAGATCGAGGGCTGCTTGTGAACCTTGTGTATTTGGTCGAGGCCTGTGCTGTGCTGCGCGGCTGCCTGGCACTGGGAATTGATCATGTCCATGCTCACTTTGGCACCAACGCCACAGCAGTGGCAATGCTCTGTCGGGCGCTGGGCGGCCCGTCCTACAGCTTTACGGTGCACGGCCCGCATGAGTTTGATAAACCAGAGGCGATCGCCCTTGCCGAAAAAATCCGCCATGCTGCCTTTGTCGCAGCCATCAGTTCTTTTACCGAAAGCCAGCTCTTTCGCTGGTGTGATTATTTGCAATGGTCAAAGATCCATATTGTTCACTGCGGCGTGGATGAGCTATTCCTATCGCAGTCGTTTGTGCCCCTGCCAGCAGAGCCTCGCTTTGTCTGCGTAGGGCGACTGGGTGAGCAAAAAGGGCACCTGCTGTTAGTAGAAGCCGTAAGCCAGCTTGCCGCCGAAGGACTGAAGTTCAAAGTGGTGCTGGTGGGCGATGGGCCACTGCGGGGGCAAATTGAGCGGGCGATCGATACGTTAAAACTGCATGATCATATCGAGATTACGGGCTGGGCAACGAATGCAGAAGTGCAGCAGCAAATTTTGCAGGCGCAGGTGATGGTGCTGCCCAGCTTTGCTGAGGGGCTGCCCGTGGTGTTTATGGAGTCTTTGGCGCTGGGGCGGCCGGTGCTGAGTACCTACATCGCGGGCATTCCCGAACTGGTGGAGCCGGGCGAGTGCGGCTGGCTAGTGCCGTCTGGCTCTGTCTCAGCCCTGGCCGCTGCCCTGCGCCAGGTGTTGCAAACGCCGCTGTCAGAGCTAGAGCGACTGGGGCAAAATGGCGCACAGCGCGTTGCCCAATTTCACAGTGCCAGTCTAGAAGCGGAGCGACTGGCCAAACTGTTCAATCGTTATGCAACCCACAGTGTGACGAACGAGAGCCATGAGAAACACCGCTCAGACCTGTCTGAGAGTCGAGAGGCCGCAAGTAAGATTCCCAGTCAGGTGTCGTCTTGAGGATAGGTCAACCCCCACTGATGGCGCAGGTGATCCATCATTGTCTGAATGGTGAGCGTCTCGTCTAGAGACATGGTTTTGCTTTCGATCTCACCGCTGCGGAGACAGCGCATCACTTCTGTGGCTTCATAGCCATAGCCATTGCCCTCGTAGGGTTCGAGGATGGTTTTGGTCGGCTGGCGGAGCTGCTTGAGGAACGCATCACCGAATTGAAGATAGAGACGTTTCAGACCAGAATTGTCTTGAACGGCGGATGCCACTTTTTGCTTGAGGCTGGGTAAGCGATTCGCATCGCGACCTGTCGTAGAACCGCTGCTGAACTCACTCCTCGATCCGCTGCTTGAGCCGCCTGTAGTCGCTGCTGCAAAGGTCTTTACCGACAGTTGATGCGGTTTATAAAACGGCGCGTGAATGCGAATTTGTCCGCGTGTGCCCACAATCACTGCTTCATTGCTGGCGTAGGTTTTCAAGTTGGCCGAGAGCGTTGCCAGTTGCCCGTTCGCGTATTTCAGCAAGTAAGTCGATTGCTCATCTACTCCGGTCGTGCCGATCGCCGCCTGACTCACCACGCTCTCCGGCTCACCCAGCAAGAAATACGCCAGCGATAGCGGATAGACGCCCCGATCCAGCAGCGCTCCGCCGCCCAGTTCTCGATTAAATAAGCGGCTTGACGGGTCAAACGCAGCCGGATAGCCAAACTCTGCCGTCAGCGTACAGACCTCGCCGATCGCCCCACTTTGGATCATCTGCCGGACGCGCTGCACCAGCGGCAAAAACCGCATCCACATCGCCTCCATACAAAACAACTGCTGCTTGCGGGCAAACGTGATCACCTCGCTGGCTTCTTTGGCATTCATCGCAAAGGGCTTTTCGCACAGCACGGGCTTGCCTGCGCCCAAACACAGCAGGCAGTCGTTACGGTGGCGGCTGTTG
>RFIF01000588.1 GCA_003695655.1 Cyanobacteria bacterium J069 | reverse complement strand
TGGTCAGCCTCACCCCCAACCCCAGCTTCAGCCTCATGGTTCGCGTGCAGTTGCCCAACCAGGCAGGAATGCTGGCCTACGTTACGACGGCCATTGGCGAAGCGGGGGGAAACATTGACCAGATCGAGGTGATTGAGCGAACGCTAAAGATGATCATTCGCGATATCACCATCGAAGCGTCGAGTGTGGAACATGCGGAGGCAATTGTGACTTCGCTGAAGAGTCTGGAGCCGATCAAGGTGCTGAACGTGTCCGATCGCACGTTTAACCTGCATCGGGGCGGCAAGATCAGCGTCCACAGCAAGATTTCGCTGAAAAACCAGAGCGACCTGGCCATGGCCTACACGCCGGGTGTGGGGCGCATTTGCACGGCGATCGCCGAAGATCCGTCCAAGGTCTATTCCCTCACCATCAAGAGCAACACTGTGGCGATCGTCACCGATGGCAGCGCGGTGCTGGGCTTGGGCAACTTGGGCCCCGAAGGAGCGCTGCCCGTGATGGAGGGCAAAGCCATGCTGTTCAAGGAGTTTGGCGGCATTGATGCGTTTCCCATTTGCCTGAACACGCAGGACACGGACGAAATCGTGCGGACGGTGAAGAACATTGCGCCCGTATTTGGCGGCGTCAATCTGGAAGACATCAGCGCGCCCCGCTGCTTTGAAATTGAGGCGCGGCTCCAGAAGGAGCTGGATATTCCGATCTTTCACGACGACCAGCACGGCACGGCGATCGTCTCGCTGGCGGCGCTCTACAACGCGCTGAAGCTGGTGGATAAGTCGATAGAGTCGGTGCAGATCGTGATCAACGGCGCGGGGGCAGCGGGGCTGGCGATCGCCCGTTTATTGCAGAAAGCCGGAGCCGCCAAGATTGTCATCTGCGACTCGCGGGGCATCCTCAGCCACAGCCGCAGCGACCTCACCGACCAGAAAAAGGAATTTGCCGTAGACCAGAGCGGTTCTCTGGCAGATGCGATGGCGGGCGCAGATGTGTTTATGGGCGTCAGCGCGCCGGGTGTGGTGTCGGTGGACATGGTGAAGTCGATGGCAAAAGACCCGATTGTGTTTGCCATGGCCAACCCGATTCCTGAAATTCAGCCGGAGTTGATCACCGACGATGTAGCCGTGATGGCAACCGGCCGCAGCGACTATCCCAACCAGATCAACAACGTGTTGGCATTTCCCGGAATCTTTCGCGGAGCGCTGGACTGCGGCGCGAAAACCATGACCACCACCATGTTTCTGGAAGCAGCGGGGGCGATCGCCTCGCTGATCAAACCCTCCGACCTTAACCACGAATACATCGTGCCGTCTGTCTTTGACGAGCGCGTCGCCACAGCCGTCTCAGCCGCCGTGCAGCGAGCCGCCCGCGCCGACGGCGTTGCCACCCGCTAAGTCAATTTTTAGGAGCAGGAAAAGTTAGGAACAGGAAAACCCTAATCCTCAAACCCTAACCCTTACCATGGGTGACCTGGGATTCGAACCCAGAACCAGCGGATTAAGAGTCCGATGCGCTGCCGTTGCGCCAGTCACCCGTTATTGTAGTGATCCTATCATCTCGACTTTGGATTTCAACCAGTGCTGCATGTTGGGGTCGAGCTTCACGCACTTACCAAGGTTAGGTCTGGAGCGCCGCTAGAAATCCGGCACGACCTAGAATTTCCGGTCACAATGGAAGTAGATCCGTACTTTCAGTCCCTTTGAGGCAATTCGCACCGTATGACTGAAACGAGCGATCGCAAAAAGCGCATCATGGAACATCTATCTCGCAGCAGTGGCTATTACCAAGCCCCCGCCAGCCGACCCACCCCAGAGCGCCGGCAGCAGATTCTAGATCACGTAAAGCGCACCAAAGGTTAGGGAGCAGGGGTTACGGGTTAGGGGTCAGGTCTATCAAGACTTGCGGTTTGTATAGTTGTCCTAGCCGTTGGTTCAGTGCTGTTCAGTGCCATAAAACTGATTTCTGGAAGGCCAGACTCCGGAACCGCCAGTTTTGTTGTATCCAACAGCGCTGCCGCTAAACCTCCACTTCGACGCCATCCAGGACGCGCCAAACCTCCTGGAGCGCCGAGTCAAGCCCTGTCTGGGCAACAGCGGAAATTACGAACACGGGCAGACTGCTGATGCGGTGGAGTTCAGCGGCGATCGCCTCCACCCGTTCCAGGTTGCCTCCCAGTGCGTCTGCTTTGTTCAGCGCCAAAATTTGTGGGCGATCGGATAAGCCATGACCATAGGCTGCTAGCTCGTCCTGGATGACGTGATAAGCGGCGATTGGGTCATCCTGCGTCGCGTCGATCAGGTGCAGCAGCACGCGCGTCCGCTCAATGTGTCGCAAAAAGTCGTGCCCCAATCCTGTGCCCAGGTGTGCGCCTTCGATCAGTCCTGGAATGTCGGCAAACACGGTGCCGTCGCCCGTCGGCTTTCGCACCACGCCCAAGTTAGGCACCAGCGTTGTAAACGGATAATCGGCAATTTTGGGACGGGCCGCCGACAGCGCCGAAATCAGGGTAGACTTGCCCGCATTCGGCAAGCCAATAATCCCCACTTCTGCCAGCAGCTTTAGCTCCAGGCGAATCATCCGCTGTTCGCCTGGCAGCCCCGGCAGCGCCTTTTCGGGGGCACGGTTAAAGTTATTTAGAAAATGCCGATTGCCCAGTCCGCCTTTGCCGCCCTTGGCGACGATAAGCTGCTGACCGGGTTCTACCAAGTCGCCGAGTTGTTCGCCCGTTTCGGCATCGTAGATTGTCGTGCCGCAGGGAACCAGAATGAGGCGATCGCTCCCCGATGCACCCGTCATATTTTTCGGGCCGCCGCGCTGGCCGTCTTCTGCCTTGAACTTGCGGGCATAGCGAAAGTCCAGCAGGGTTTGCAGATCCGTCGCTGCTTCCAACACCACCGACCCGCCACGCCCGCCGTTGCCGCCCGCCGGCCCGCCCGCTGGCACATACTTCTCACGCCGAAAGGCCACCATGCCATCGCCGCCCGTGCCCGCTTCTACTTCAATTTCCGCCTGGTCGATGAACTGCATGGTCAAAACTCGCAAACCTGCCTTTCTGATGGTAGGCGATTTGGGGGGAGTGGTGGGGTGGGGGGAAGGATGCGGGGGGGGAGGGCCGGGTGGGG
>RFIF01000587.1 GCA_003695655.1 Cyanobacteria bacterium J069 | reverse complement strand
TTATAGATCTCTGGATGATTTTTCGCGGGCTGCGCCCGCGAAAAATCATCCAACTGCGTAAGCCCTAAACTTTTTGCAGGCTTAAATGTTTGCAGGCTTAAATGTAAGAGAAACACTGCCTGCGACAGGTTCTGGAAATCGTCCCTGAATCCGCGAATGCTTATTGCACTGTCAGATTTTATTTCTCGGACAACGCCGACGGGCGCGGCGCTGTTTCTGAGTTGGGAAGGACGCCATGTTTTTTCGATTCCGCGACGGGAACTGACCCACGGAGGCGATCGCCTGCGGTTTTTTGGGGTCGGCGGCAAGCGGCGATCGCCCGATGAGTCCTGGACAGACTGCGCGCTGCGGGAAAGCGCTGAAGAAATTGGGGCGGTGGTGTCGGCTATTCACAGCGCCGAGCAGACCTACTTTCTAAACGCAGAAGGACAAGTCGTCACCGTGCGCCTGCTAGAGTCAGGGCTGCGTCCCCGGCTAATTTTGGAAAAACGTATCCACTCCGCCTATGGCAGCCTTGCCAGCAGTCAGCAATCCTATTATCTGCTGGCGTTTGATGCGTCGCTGCGGGCCAAGCCCCAGCCCAGTAGCGAAATTGCCGCACTGCTCTATCTTCGGGACGAGCATCTGCGACAAATGCAGCAGGGTCGCCTGCACCCAGACGCCTGCGAACAGTGCCCCACCCTCGCCAGCCTGCTCAACACGGGCGCAAAAATTGACCTCCAGGCTGGAGTCCAACTCAGCCCAGAGGTGACACTCGTTCCCCATGGCACGGCTGCTTTTTTGACCCATCAGCAGAACCCTGCATGGAGAGTTTGAGGAGTTAGGGGTCAGAGGTCGGAGCTTCGTCTGACCTAACCCCTCAACCCTCACGCCTCATTCCTACTTCCCCAGTCGTGTAACGTCGAGCACCATGCCTTCACGGGCCAGCTTCACATTGGGATAGCGGGACTGCACGTCCTGCTCGATACCATCCAAGAAATCATCTTCATGGGCGGGGTCATGGTGAAACATGACCAATTGTTTGACCTGAGCAGCGATCGCCAGATCAATGCCCGACTGCCAGCCGTGGGTCTGTTCACCCGTTGCCGTCTCCGGATCGATCAGAGCGTGGTCATTGGCGTAGGCAGCATCATAAATCAGCAAATCGGCATCCTGGGCCAGATACTTGAGGTTTTGCTCCACCGAGTCGGGCGATCGCTCTGTATCGGTAGCATACACAACTGAGTAGCCGCTCCAGGTGACTCGATAGCCCAGCGCGCCATTCGGTCGGTTGAGCGACACCGCCTCTACCGTCACATCCTCAATCGGAATCACCGACCCTGGCATAATGTCGATAAATTTCAGATCGGCCTGCATTACCTGGAGCGGCACAGGAAAATTAGGTCGCAGCATTTGATCGGAAAGACGCTGCTTGATCGATGCGCCATTTGGCCCGGCGGCTCCGTAGATGTAAAAGCAGTTGCCGGGTGCAAAGGCGGGCGCAAAGAACGGGAAGCCCTGAATGCGATCCCAGTGGGTATGGGTAAAAAACAGGTGGGCCTGGACGGGCATCTCGTCGCGCAGGTGCTTTCCCAACAGGCGCAGTCCTGTGCCGCCGTCAAAGATCAGCCGCTGCCCAGCCACCTGCAACTCCACGCAGGGCGTGTTGCCGCCATAGCGAATCATCTCGACCCCCGGCGTAGGCACGCTGCCTCGAACGCCCCAGAATCTTACCGTAAAGGTTTGGGCGTCTACTTGCATAACTTGAGAGTTGCCCGCGATCGCATAGAGACCAACCGAAGAAAATTCAGAACCGGACATGGGGTGTCAAAGTTGCGCCTCAGAGAGGACAAGTCAGATCATTAGTCGAGCTGTCGCCAGAATTGGCTTGGCGATCGCCCCCCAAGGGTTCGATCAGCCTCAAGTCTAGCCAGGTCGATAGATTTAACATTCCCTGATTTAAACAGTTTGGCTCACTCAGCAGGTAGATTCCGCCGATTGTGACACCGCCCTGTTTGGAGTTTGCATCATCCCCAGTCTGATAGCCAACCCTACAACAAACCCGACAGCACACACTATGGACTTCAGTATAGATGCCTCTGTCAAAATTGACCGTTGCCGATCACCCTACACCCCTAAAGGGAGGATACCGCTTGACGTTTCTGGGCGTATTGCCGATTTTACCGCAAGAGATAAAAACTGAAGGCCGCTTCCCAATCAGAAAGCGGCCTTCAACTTAATTTGACTGGGGCATTTCACGTTAGAGAGATGCCAAAGATCTAGCAGCGGTCAAACTTTAACGAGAGGAACCCGTCTCCGTACTAACGAGCCAGAGGGTGGAACAGCAAATCGGGGAAAAAGCGGTTGAACTCAATAAGAATACCAGCCGTGATGAACATCCAGATGGTGGCCAATACGGGGGCAGTCGAGAGGTACTTCAAGAAATACTGCATGAACAATGCTCCGAAACTTTAGAAATCCAAAACTTTAGAAGCTGAAGAAAAAAATGCGAAACAAACGCGGGTCAAGCACGGCGGCATAAGCCTAGCGAGGAGACACCGTAATTTCGTTATCTGGGGCAGTTAGCTTACCAGAGGTAAACTCTTGCAGCGCTGCCAGCGGCCACAGCAGCCCGGTCGTCATGAACTTGAAGGCGCGAGGCACGTCGATGATGATTTCAGCCATTTCCGGATCTTTGTCACGGCTTACCGAGATTACATAGGCGCGACCAACCCAGCCAATCCATCCAGCAATGTAGAGGAACAGGATGCTAGGAATAAGAAATTCACCCGCATGAGACAGGCTGCCGTCCACAATCAGGTGAGGCAGGCCGTCTTCTCCACATAGAACAGACGAGTAGGACTGAAACCGTGCTTTTGCCTGAGCGGTGGTGGCTTTGGCAGCACGCGCTTGAAACGCTGGCGTATCGGCGCAGGGCGTCAGGTTATAGGCGGAGGCAGGGGCCGCGAACCCTCCCCACAAAGACACCGCTAATACGAGGGCAAATAGCTGAGCAAACAACTTGCGCATGGAATTGCTTCCCTTGTTACAAAATGCAACGACTTATTACAAACAATTAAGATGCTTTTAGACAGCACTCACGCTTTGGAGTGATCATACTCCGCAAGCGAAGCGTGACCACGTTAAGCTTTTAGAAAATTGACAAGCGCTCAAGGAATAACGCTGGCAGATGCCAGAAGCCTTGATAGGATTAGCTCTTGACGAGATTTGATATTAGCTTGAAGCGGGTACAAGCGCTACAAAAGTTCAAAGAACTCTACATTTAGGGGCAGTAGGATTCAGGTTTTAGGGATTCAGGGTTCAGGCTCAACCGCATCCCTTCTGAAAAATACCCCCTAACTGTAATGACAAATCAAATTAGCATACGTGTAGAAGCATGAATCCTGTATCCTTTTTTATACACATCAATA
>RFIF01000586.1 GCA_003695655.1 Cyanobacteria bacterium J069 | reverse complement strand
CCTGCCAAGACTTCTTGCAAAAAGAAGTTGTTGGGATCGGGCGGGTTGGAGACAATGCGCGGGTTAGAGGTGCCCAGAGACACGTCGGTCAGCATACAAAAGAAGCGCGATCGCCGTCCTTGCACCACCAAAAACTTACCCACCCGCATATCTTCCACCGAGACATCGGCATGTAGCCGCACCTCAAGCCCCTGGCTCAGAGAACCTTGGATAACTGAGCCTAATGGATTTTCCAGTTCCATACCTGTGCGTGCCAGCATTCACAGAGACGTGCTGATTTCCTTGCCTCTCATGATACATTCGTTCTCAATACATTTGTTCAAAACCTCGATTCCAGCCCAGATTTTGTTTCAATACCACTATTAGGTTAAGCAACATATAGGTTGAGAAACATCGAGAAAAATCAGCTTGTGGGCAAAACACATTTAACGGTTTTTGTCTAATACAGACGTAGGTTTCAAAAGAGATAAAGCGGCTTTTTCTGCAATCTCCTGAGACAAATGAATATGTTTAATTTGAATTAATCCCTCTTGAATGAAGAGATCTCTAACCTGCGCACTAGCCTTACCAATGAAAGGAGTTTCATAACACACCTCTCGAATACCGGCTGACATCACTAGCTTCAAACAGGAAAGACAAGGTTCTAGTGTGACGTAAATACATGCACCATCAGTGGCAATACCGTGTTTGGCGGCCTGGGCAATGGCATTTGCTTCGGCATGGACAGCCCTGGAAGGCAAATCTTTGCTGGCATCACAACTAGCCAGACCGGGATAACAAAACCCTTGGGATATGCAGTGCTCTGAGCCTGACGGTGGCCCGTTGTACCCCGTTGCCAGAACCTGCTTATCTTTAACGATGACTGCGCCTACCGGAAACGCCAAACAAGTCGATCGGGTGGCGGCTAGTTTTGCCAGCATTAAGAAATACTCATCCCAAGAAGGTCTACTGTAAGCCTGTTGAACCAAAGCCTCTGTCTCCTCTAACTGTCGTATCCAGCACGTCGCTGGCTTCAACTTTTACTCGAATAACAGGCTGAATGACCATTTGGGCAATCTTCATTCCCTTCTCAACCTTGAAAGCTTGATGCCCGTGATTAATCAAAATGACGCCGACCTCACCCCGATAGCCTTCATCAATCGTTCCGGGTGAGTTGAGGACTGTGATTTGGTGCTTCAAAGCCAGGCCGCTGCGGGGTCGCACTTGGGCTTCGGTGCCGAGTGGCAATTGAATACAAATACCCGTCGGGACTAAAACGCTTTCACCCGGCTGAATATCCATTTCCACATTGGAAAACAAATCCAGCCCCGCATCTCCAGCATGAGCATAGGCGGGCAATTGCGAACTGTCGCTGAGCAGCTTAACTTTTAACACATACTCCATAGAAACCTTGCTAACCAAACTCCTGATACGGACAGGACTTACGCAGTTGAAACGAGTTCTATAGATTCTGGATGATTTTTCGCGGGCTGCGCCCGCGAAAAATCATCCAACTGCGTAAGTCCTAACGGATAAACGTGAAAGACTGACATTAGCCCCTGGGAAGTAGTCGCTCGGTTAGAGGAAGCCATCGATTCGCTTCAGAACTCTTAAGGAAGCGATCCTATCGCGCCTGCCCAAGCAAGCCAGGCTAGGGGCTAAAACCCCTCCGGAGCCTGGTGCTCTGCCGACAATTGATGACCACCCCTAAACAGGGAAAGGAGGGCTAACAATTCAGCCTAGAGTCAGCTTAGGGAAAGATGTCTGGAAGATCGTGCTTGAAAACATCAGATCTGCTTATAGAAAACACTAATCAGGTTGATTAAAGTTATGCCTGCTGGTCGGTGTGTTTGGAAGAGGAGCGGAGTTGCTGATTCATCAATGGGGGCATTTAGTTCACCGGATTCGCTAAGATTTGCTGTAATTCAGGCAATTTGCCAAACAGCGCTCCAGCTTAAAATTTAGGACAGGCTTGCTATTCAAGTTTCTCAAGCGTGCTTTTTAAAAACCCTTTGATCCTTCCCAGTCCCCCTTAGCAAAAGGGGAAACCGAGCCGAACCGCTCCAGAAGTTCCCCCTTGTTTCTAGCGAAGCGGCGCGTAAGCGCGGGGATCTAAGGGGGATCACCTCAGGGCAATCAACGACCTGGAAAGTTTCCAAGACACTGCCTAGTATCAGACGGGACTTATGCAGTTGAAACAAGTTTTATATTCTGGATGATTTTTCGTGGGCGCAGCCCGCGAAAAACCACCTAACTGTGTAAGTCCTATCAGAGTTTTTCAAGCTCTTCAGGGCTGATTGCTGCGCTAATTGCTCAATTGGGGCGTTTGAAGGCGCAAAATAACTTTTCCTTTGCAAGAACAGCCGAGGGCTGTTAGCAATGGGACTGATTCAGGGAAACATCAGGTTCAGCCTGAAGCGATCGCCCTGTTGCAGCAGATATTGCAGTCTGCCCTCTAGGTCAGGCGTGTTGCTTTCGTAACACTTTCTATCAGGAAACCGAACCGCCGTAGCTGAAGTCTATAAGCGAGACGCGGCGTTTCAGGAATCAGGGCGATGCCTTTGCCATCAGCGTCTCGTAGGAATACTCAATCTTGACTCAATCTTTGAAGGATATTGTGATGACCATGTTGAAACGGGTTAGACGGGCGAGTGTGGTGCTGGCAACCGCGCTCGCTTTAGGCGGTGGTTCCTGGATGATGACGACTCTCCCCGCAGCGGCTCAGTCGCTGTTTGAGGAACGGGGGACTTTGGCTCCCATGCAGGCTGAATACAGCTTTGCGGGCAAGGCCGGTGACACGGTCACGGTTTCGATGACCAGCACCGAGTTCGACACTTTTCTAGTGTTAAACTCACCCTCTGGTGAAGAACTCGCCAGTAATGATGACTATGCCCGCAGCCTCAATTCCACGATCGTGATTACGCTGCCTGCTAGCGGGACTTATAAAGTGCTGGCCCGCTCTTTTTCGGGACAGGGCGGCAACTACTTGGTCACTGTGCGCGCTGCCACACCCTATGACCTGGCCTATTCTCGCGCTACGGAGCTGTATCGCAATGGCGATCTAGACGCGGCTCTACCAGCTTTTACGGAAGCGATTCGCATCGACTCGGAACGCCCCGAAGCCTATCTCGATCGCGGTGATTTGTACTTTAGCCAGGGCAATGTCAGCGCAACCCGCTCGGACTATCAGGCGGCGATCGCGCTTTATGAAAAGCAGGGCGATCGTGAAACAGCCCAAATGCTGCGAGAGCAGTTGTCTTATCTAGAAACACCGCCCGATGGGTCGGAGTCGTTTTAGCAGGGCTTAGGTTTCAGGTTTTAGGTTTCAGGGATCAGGTTTTAGGTTTCAGGGCAAGAGTAAGCCCCTAACCCCTGATTCCTGACCTCTACAGGACTTACGCAGTTGAAACGAGTTTTATAGATCTCTGGATGATGTTTCGCGGGCTGCGCCCGCGAAACATCATCCAACTGCGTAAGCCCTACTCTAATAAAGCGCTTGAATCCACTGCCACTCTTGGGCCAGCCCTGCTGCCAGGGAAACTTGGGGAGCGTAGCCCAAGATTTTTTTGGCTTTGGAAACATCGGCAGCGGTGTGGCGAGCATCACCGGCGGCATTGCCGATGTGGGTGCGGCGGAGGGGCTTGCCAGTCACCTGTTCGATGGTGTCTAGCACGTCGGTCAGCATGACTCGGCTGCCGCCACCAATGTTGAATACCTCACCTACGGCTGCGTCTACGTCAGCAGCGGCTAGATTAGCGGCGATCGCATCACTTACAAAGGTAAAGTCTCTCGTTTGTTGACCATCGCCATAGATGGGAATCTCGCCATCTTCCAGCACCGCTTTGAAAAACTTGTGAAACGCCATATCGCTACGCTGGCGCGGCCCATAGACAGTGAAAT
>RFIF01000585.1 GCA_003695655.1 Cyanobacteria bacterium J069 | reverse complement strand
TCTGCTCTCCGCTATCCCAACACAGCCCTATCGGTCGCTGGATTAACCAACTACATCCAAGACTTGCTCGAAGAAGATGAGCAGCTTCAGCAGGTCTGGGTAACGGGCGAGGTGTCGAGCGTTAATCCCCATCGCAGCGGACTATTTTTGACGCTGCAAGACCCGGATGCGCAGGCCGCCATCAACGCTGTTGTGTGGAACAGTCAGCTTGAAAGGCTGGCCGTGATGCCCGTGCGGGGCGAGCAGGTGATTGTGTTAGGGCAGATCAAACTCTATCCGGCGCGAGGCAGCTATCAGCTCACAATTTGGCAGGTGTTGCCAGCGGGCGAAGGGCTGCGATCGCTCCGGCATCGCCAACTGCGAAACCGCCTGGAGGCAGAGGGGCTGTTTGATCCAGCCCGCAAGCGATCGCTGCCTGTCCATCCCCGCTCGGTGGCAGTGGTCACGTCGCCGCAGGCAGCCGCCTGGGGCGATATTCAGCGCACGCTGTCTCGTCGCTATCCGGGTCTGCGGGTGTTGCTGTCGCCTGCGATCGTGCAGGGAGAGCTGGCTCCGTCGTCGATCGCCCAGGCGATTCAGCGGGTTGAGCGGGACGGACGGGCGGACGTGCTGATTCTGTCACGGGGCGGTGGCGCAACGGAAGACCTCGACTGCTTTAACGACGAGCGGGTGGTGCGAGCGGTGGCGGAGTGTGCCCTGCCAGTGGTGACGGGCATTGGGCATCAGCGAGACGAGTCGCTGGCAGATCTGGCGGCCGACGTTTGCGCCCACACGCCCACAGCGGCGGCGGAACTCTGTGTGCCCATGCTCGAAGACCTGATCCAGGAGCATCGCCAGCGCTGTCGGGCGCTCTATCGCGTTGTGGCGGAGCAGGTTGAACGGGAGCAGCGGCGAGTTGGGCGGCTGGGCGATCGCCTTTCCCGGCTGCGGCTAGATCGTCAGGTGCAGCAGCGCACCGAGGCGATCGCCCAGTTGCGCCAGCGCCTTGTCCGCAGCACTGAGCAGCGGCTCCAGCAGGCCCAGCAGCACAGTTTGCACCTGCGCCAAACCCTGCAAACTCTTGATCCGGCTGTGGTGTTGCAGCGCGGCTATGCTGTCGTGCGTCAGGAAAATGGCGCGATCGCCCGCACTACTGCCGCCCTGAGTCCGGGCGATCGCCTGACCATCAGCCTGGCTCAAGGCGAACTCCACGCCGAAGTAAAAACGATTTTGGGGGTCAAGGGTCAGGGGTTAGGGGCTAGGGCGAAGGAGTTAGATGGCGATTGACGACATACCCAACTGACCTTGCCCCACTCCATCAGCCCTGATCCTGAGACCTGATCACTGAAACCTGCCCCCTAAACACCGATGCCCCCCAAGAAAACACCCAATTGGCACTACGAAACGGCGATCGCCCAGGTTGAAGACATTATTGAGCAGATCGAAACGGGCGATCTGGATCTGGCGGCCGTATTCAGCCAGTTTGCGATCGCCGTGGAGCAGCTTAACCAGTGCGATACCTTCCTGGCGCAACAGCAACAGCAAATGACCCTGCTGATCGAAACGCTGACGGATGACAGCGATGGGGATTTTTAAGAGGACTTTGGTTCAGAGGATGTTGGGAGTGCGGGGAGCTGCATCTGTTCGAGGTTTGCTTATGCAGCTTCAGGCGCAGCTTAACGCTTAACGTAGGACACCAGCGACACGCCCAAAATCACCATCACCACACCAGCAATGCGAGTCGGGCTGGCGGCATAGCGGGTCAGCCCAATTGCCCCGTAGTGATCCAAGAATAGGGCGGCAATCATCTGACCGGCGATCGCCAGCGAGAGGGCCAGCGCCGCCCCGATACGGGGGGTGGTAAAAATCGTTGACCAAACATACAGTGTGCCCAAGCAGCCGCCAATCCACATCCACCAGGAGGTTTGCGCTAGCGCCGTGGCAGCCGGCAGCGGATAGCGGGCGACCAGGCAAATGGCTAGAGACGCGAGAGTGCCTGCAAGGTAAGAGATGAATGTCACCTGCATTGGTTCGCCAACGTAGCGACGGAGCAAGGTGTTGAGCGCCACCTGCACTGGTAAAATCGCACCCCCGGCCAGGGCAGCTAACAGAAAAATCGTGCGTCCATTCATGCTAAAAGCTCCCCTGTGAATTTATCTTTAGGTCGAGATACTTAACAAAAAGATTGTAGCAGTTATCTTTGTTTTGAGTATCTTGATATAAAGATAAATAACAAAGCGAGTTAAAGTCGTGCTCCTGGTCGGGCGATCGAGCGTTAAAAACCCGCCTGAAAACCCGCTTTGAGACTCGCTTTGAAACCAGCTTTGAAACACATTGACATAATTTTTGCTCAGCGCGAGCGATATGCTGGGTTGCAGCCCATCCTGGAGCCGGAAATAGCCATGAGTATTGACCCCGCGCAAGTGCCCCCGCCAATTAATGGAGCCTTGGGAAATTTTCAGGGATCTCCCTCGGATCACCCGGATGTTCAGCGAGACACCTCCGTTTTGAATCCATCCCTCTTTCCCAGCTTGAGGTCTCCAGTCAACACAACGATTTATCCGGGCAGCGGCGCGCCATCCCAGCATCCGCCTGTGAATACCTCGATCTTGGGGGACAATATCATTGCGTCGGTGGCAACACCCCATGTGTCTGTCCTACCAGATCAGAAGCTTTCGAGCATTCCTACGCCAACGCAAACCCTGCTGCCAGACGGCGTGCTGTCTTCGATTCCTACGCCGAAATTGCCAAATTTGGTAGGATCGCAAACGCTGAAGAAGAAACAGCAGTAGGTATTTGGGGGCAGCGGGCCGGTCTGGAACTCCGATTGCAGAGGGGAGCGGGCTTAATCGTCTGCATCTGGCTTTTTTTCCTGTTTCCTCACCTGGACTTCTGATTTCAGCGCAAAGTGTAGCCCTAAGATGATCAGGCTGATACTGAAAAGCATGAGTCCTGTAACTGGCTGGCGAAAAAAGGCAAAGGCCAGCAGCGCCACAAATACAGGCACAAGGCTATAGACGGAACTAGAGGCGCGGGTGGGCCCGATCGCCTTGACGCTGAGGTTGTAGAGAAAATAGCCTAGCCCTGATGCGCCTACGCCCATGTAAATCAGCGAGGCGATCGCCGCTGGCGACAGTCGGGCGACCGTTGCCCAGTCTTCTCGTAGGCTGAGCAACAGCAGCAGCACCACGCCAAACAGTGCCGTATATAAGCTGATGGTGAAGCCGGAGTAGCGCTGGCTCAGCACTTTAATCAGCAGGGAATAGACCACCCAACTCAATACGGCGCAGAGCATCAGCCCGTCGCCAAGGTTGATTTGCAGCCCCACTAGACGATTCACGTCGCCCTTGGATAACAGCGCCAGCACACCCAGCAGGGCGATCGCTCCTCCCAGATAGTTCTGCATTGTCAGCCGTTCGCGGATAAACAGCGCCGCCGCTATGCCCGTGATCACCGGGTTGAAGGCGTTGATGATCGCTGTGTTGGCGATCGCCGTATGGCGCAGGCTAAGAAAGAAGAAATAGTGATAGCCAACAACCCCAAATAAACCCAGTAAAACGAGCTTCAAAACATCTTTGGATTGCACAATCAGCGCTGGTTTTTTGTAATGAATCAACAGGCTAGAAAGAAACAAAAGCGCAATCACATAACGCAGCAGCGTTGTCAAAATCGGGCTGAGTTCAACGGTTGTATATTTCCCGGCAATGAAGCTGCCAGCAAACAGGAGACTGGTTAAGGCAGTTAATAAAAGAGGCTGAAGGCGATCGCGCAACATGCTAACTTAATACACTAATTACTAAAATCCTTGTCAACAAGTCTTTGGGTTATGAAGAAGCATTTTGTGGGCTTGTTTCGATCATCCTGGAGCTGGTTTCTGACGGCCCTGTTGCTCTCTTTTTTGTGGGTGGCTGTTCCCCATCTTCTTATGCCCGCCAGCAGCAGTGCCCTCGAGCTAGGCCTGGATATTTTCTCGCCGCCGCCCGCCGCCGAATCAGTACAGCCCGCCACCTCCGATTCAGCAGCATCCGCCCCGCCTCAGAATGCGCCTGCTGACCCATCGCCCGGTGCTGCTGTGACGCTCGGCGGCAAAACGTTGTTTAACGTGGAGGCATCCGTCGGAGCCAAAACTCGATCTGATCGTGCCGCCGAGGCTACCAAAATCATCTGATCGTGCCGCCGAGGCTACCAAAATCATTCGACAGGCGGCGGGCGATCGCACCATCGCGCTAGAGTCCTTCCAGCTTCAAGACTTGCCCAGCAGCGGCGTCACCCAAATTTTGGCAGGCGATACGGTCCTGTTTGCCGTGACGCAGGCCGATGCCAATGCGGTGAACGATACACGCGAATCTTTGGCGCAGCATCATTTAGAAGAGATTAAAGACAGCGTAGCAGCATATCGATCCATGCGATCGCCCCAAACGATTCTGTCAGGGCTGGGCAAAACGGCGATCGCCACCCTGGTTTTTGTGCTGCTAGTGTCCCCGATCAATCGCCTGTTTCGATGGTTCGATCAAAAAATTGAGTCTTCCGATCGATTTCGCATTCGTACCGTCCGTTTAGGTAGCCGCGAGTTGTTATCTGCACAGCAGGTGATCAGCTATTTAACCCGTATTTCAGGGTTGCTCCGCATTGTTGCGCTATTAGCGATTATTTCCATTTTCATTAACACAACCCTCTCCTTTTTTCCGGCAACCCAATCAGTTTCAATCGGCATCTTTTCATCTATTTTTTCAGTCGTCAGCCAGCTCTTTTGGGGATTTTTAAGCTATTTACCCAATCTGGTGTTTCTGATTGTTTTTGGGATGGCAACGATGTACCTGATGCGGTTCTCCCAATTTGTCTTTTCCGAGATTCAAAAAGGAGAATTAAGCCTTCCCGGATTTGATCAGGACTGGGCAATCCCAACGGCTCGAATCGCGCAAATTCTAATCCTTATTCTCTTTGTTGTCACTGCTTTTCCCTACTTACCAGGGGCAGGCAGCGACGCTTTTCAGGGCATCTCGATTTTCCTAGGTATTTTAATTTCGTTGGGGTCTGGCTCCGCTATTTCTAATATCATCGCTGGTATTTTATTGACTTATACTCGAGCATTTAAGATTGGTGATGAAGTCGAGATTGGCGAGGTTTCTGGAACCGTCGTTGAGAGCGGATTTACAAAGTCAATCCTAAGTCGCTTATATCCCTTGTATATCAGGGGTTTTGGCTTCCGGGAACTGCATTAAGCAGTTTTTCTGAAAG
>RFIF01000584.1 GCA_003695655.1 Cyanobacteria bacterium J069 | reverse complement strand
GTTGGCTACTTGCTTCCTGCTAAAGCGGCAAACTGGAAAGCGGCAAACTGGAAAGCGGCAAACTGGAAAGCGGCAAACTGGAAAGCGGCAAACTCGCCAGTTAACCCCAAAGGCAGAAAATGCTGGCGAGTTTTCAGCCTCCCTGCCCCAAATGCGCCTTACGCCATGCCCACAAGCTTTCGCTGCTGCCTATGCCCAAGTCTCGCAAGCTAGAAGCGCTGATCGCTGCGCTGGAACAGATCCGCTCCGAACCCGCTTCCGAAGCAGGACTGTCCACGTTGCGTCAAGCGTTAAACAGTCGCTATGCAGTGGCGATCGCCCACGCTGCCAAGATCATCGGCCGCGCCGAGCTGCCCGACCTGACGCCCGAACTGATCGCCGCTTACGACCGCTGCATGACCAAGCCCGCCGACACCGACCCCGGCTGTCGCGCCAAGCAGGCGATCGCCGATGCGCTCTATCGCCTCAGCCACAGCGACGAAGCCCTATTTCTCAGCGGCATTCGCCATGTGCAACTGGAACCTGTGTGGGGCGGGCAGGTGGATACCGCTCCGGCCCTGCGGGGCACCTGTGCATTAGGGCTAGTGAGGATGAACTACGCGCAGGCGATGATGGAACTGGCGGATCTGCTAGCAGATCCAGAACCCGAAGCGCGCATCGGCGCAGCGCGGGCGATCGCCTACAGCGACCATGATCAGGGCGTGCCGCTGCTGCGTCTCCGCATCAAAATTGGCGACACATCCGCTGTGCTGATGGAATGCCTGATGGCATTGCTAAAACTCGCGCCTGCGTCGTCTCTACCGCTGCTCAAAGACCTGCTCTATGCCCGCCCAAAGGATGGATCAACGAACGCAACTGAACGGGCGGAAGTCGCAGCCCTCGCACTCGGCGAATCGCGACTTGTCGATGCGTTTCCGCTGTTGCGCGACTGGTGGGCACAGGTCAAGGATGCCGAACTGCGCCGCTCTGGACTGGTGGCGATCGCCACATTGCGACAGTCCGCCGCCATCGACTGGCTCATGGCGCTGATAGCAGACGGCATGACTGAAGACGCCAAAAGCGCCATCAAAGCTCTCAGCCTATATCAAACTGATGCACTGCTTTGGGGACGAGTGCATGAAATGGTTCAAGAACGGCAGAGTGAAGTGTTGCTGAATATTTTTAGGGAACTATCGAGATAGGTTTTTGCTCAATCAGCGATCGCTCGGCTGTGTTCCGAGCGATCGCCCATTTTCGTCCATTTACCAGGCCACCTATCCAACTACCCATCAAACAGCCTTTACAAAACTCACCCGCGCAAACTTGGGCGCGAACCCCACGGAGTGATAGAGATCATAAGCAGCGTTGGGGTTTTGGGTGTCTACGCCGAGGAGGGCAGTGTCCATCCCCACAGTTCTCAGGAGGTGTAGACCAGAGAGCAAGAGCGATCGCCCCAGTCCCATACGCCGAAAGCCGCGCCGGGTGCCCAGCGCCCCAATCCAGCCTTCGCGCCGATCAAAGTGAGCATTGCTGTGGCGGCTGATATAGCAAGAGCAGAACCCGGCCAGGGTGCCGTCGGGTGCAACGGCCATCAAGTCCAGTTCTGGTCGGTAGTCGGACTCGCTGAGCCAGTGTTCATACACCTCAACGGTCAGGGGATGAAAGCCCCAGTGGTCGATGAAGGTCTGGTTATACAGATCCACCCAGGCTTGAGCCGGGACGCGCTGCTGATTGTCGATGATCCGAAACCCATTGGGCAGTTGCACTGCCGGAATAGGTTCCAGCAGCGATCGCTCCTCGGTCAGAAATCGCCGCTCAAACGCAAAACCCCGTGACTCGAACAGGGACAGGCGATCGCCCTCCGTCTCGCGGCAGTGAACGTAGAGCCGGGTGGGCAGATGACGCGCCTGGCCGATCTGGCGGAGGCGATTTTCACCCCAGCGCAGCATGTCGGGTTCCAACCGGCCGCGCTGCTCAGGATGCACTCGCATCGAGAGGTGTCCGTCTAGCCTGCCGTCGCTCGGCTCCCTGGGCCCCCAAACAGTGGCCATCCCCAGAATTTGCCCAGCGGCATCTTCCCAAAGGCAGCGATCTTGCTGGGGGTCAAAGTTAGGGCTGGTGGCGTCGTGGGCGAGTTCTGCGGCGGTGAAGCAATATTCGCGATAGGTAGCCGCTTCGCAAACATTGAGAAAGTCGGCAATGCGCTGATAGTCGGCATGGCTGCTGACCGAGCGCTTGATTAACGTCGTCATATCAAAAAACTCCTGCTCGTCGTGAGGCAGGCAAACTGCCTCTATTGGGGAATTCGAGAGCGATCGGCGCAACGTTACAGCAGGTATCAGGTTCTAGGGGACAGGGGTCAGGGTTGAAAGCTGGCTGTATCAGGTCTGGCTAATTTCAACTTGTCTTAAACCTCTGGGTTTAGAGCCATAACACTCGCGTAGGGACTCGGTGAGTCGGCGCAATACTACAAGAACCACAATATACTACATATCGTAATCCGGCGATTCCCCAAACGGGTAACTTATTTTTAACAGGCAGAGTTTTGACGAGCAGGCGAACCTGCAAAACGGGCGTTAACGGCGGGACAGATTGGGCGATCGCACCATGTTCAAGGCCACGGCTTCGGCGACCTTGATGCCGTCGATGCCTGCGGACAAAATGCCGCCTGCATAGCCCGCCCCTTCGCCAGCGGGATACAGTCCGCGAGTGTTCAGACTTTGATATTCTTCGTTGCGCTTGATGCGAATGGGCGAGGAGGTGCGCGTTTCTACCCCCGTCAGCACCGCGTCGGACATCGCAAAGCCCTTGATCTGCTTGTCAAAGGCGGGCAGCGCTTCCCGAATCGCCTCAATGGCATAGTCGGGCAGGCTCGTACTCAGATCGCCCAAATGCACCCCCGGCGCGTAGGACGGCAGCACCGTGCCAAATTGAGTCGAAGGACGACCCGCCAGAAAATCTCCCACCAGTTGCCCCGGCGCTTCGTAGGTGCCGCCGCCCAGCTCAAAGGCGCGTTCTTCCAGGCGGCGCTGAAAGGCGATCCCCGCCAGGGGATGCCCCGGATAGTCGTCGGGCGTGATGCCGACCACAATGGCGCTGTTGGCGTTGCGTTCGTTGCGCGAATACTGGCTCATGCCGTTGGTGACGACGCGCCCCGGCTCCGACGCGGCCGCGACTACCAGCCCGCCAGGACACATACAAAAGCTATAAACAGAACGTCCATTGGCACAGTGATGCACCAGTTTGTAATCGGCTGCGCCCAGCAGTTTGTGACCTGCCTGATCGCCAAATCGACAGCGATCGATCAAGGGCTGTGGATGCTCGATGCGAAAGCCAATGGAAAAGGGTTTGGGTTCGATATACACGCCGCGATCGCACAGCATTTGGAACGTATCGCGGGCGCTGTGGCCCACCGCCAGCACCACATGCTGACCCGCAATATACTCGCCGCTGGCCAGCGTAACGCCCTGCACCTGGCCATTCTCAATGTGGATATCCGTCACGCGACTTTGAAAGCGAATTTCACCGCCAAGCGCCTCAATGCGGGCCCGCAAACTCTGCACAATGCCCACCAGCTTGAACGTGCCAATGTGCGGCTTGTTGATGTAGAGAATCTCTGGAGAAGCGCCCGAATTCACCAGCTCATTCAGCACTTTGCGCCCATAGTGGTTGGAGTCTCGCACCTGGCTGTAGAGCTTGCCGTCGGAGAACGTGCCCGCGCCGCCTTCGCCAAACTGCGCGTTCGATTCGGGATTCAGCGTGTCGCGCTTTTTCCAGAAAGCAAAAGTGTCGGCCGTGCGATCGCGCACTGCTTTGCCGCGCTCCAAGATCAGCGGGCGAAACCCCATTTGCGCCAGCAGCAGCCCCGCAAACATGCCGCACGGCCCCGTGCCAATGATGATGGGGCGGCTATCCAGATGGGCCGGAGCCTGCGCCACCAGGTGATAGCTCATGTCCGGCGTGGGCATGACGTGGGGATCTTTTTTGAACCGTTGCAGCAGCGCCGCTTCCTGCGGGGTCTCAATATCCACAATGTAGACGAGCGCGATCTCTCCTTTCTTGCGAGCATCGTGACTGCGCTTGAAGACGGTGTAGCGAGTGAGGTCTTCGGGCGCAATTTGCAGCTTTTTGAGAATTGCCGCTTCGATCGCTTCGGCGGGGTGGTCAAGCGGCAGCTTGATTTCAGTTAATCGCAACATACAGGGACACTAAAACTCTGGAAATTAAATCTGGAAATCCGAAACCTGGAAATGAAACATACCAGCGTTGCAGAACTCAAGGAGGTGTTAACCCGTCTACCCTCACCCTAGCCCTCTCCCAATGGGCTACTGTGTACATACAAATTCCTTGACTACGGCAAATCCGTTCAGATCCCCCTAAATCCCCCTTAATAAGGGGGACTTCCGATCCGGTTCCCCTTTTAGATAAGGGGGACTTCCGATCCGGTTCCCCTCTTAGATAAGGGGGACTTCCGATCCGGTTCCCCTCTTAGATAAGGGGG
>RFIF01000583.1 GCA_003695655.1 Cyanobacteria bacterium J069 | reverse complement strand
GGTTGGGGGTTAGGGTGTTGGAGTGGTGGAGTGGTGGAGTGATGGGGTGATGGGGACTCACTAAACTTTTGCGGTTTATCCTTTATTCTTTACACTTTATCTTCTCCTTCAACACTCCAATCCCCAACACTCCAATACCCCATCACTCCAACACTCCATCCCCTAGTTCCTGCTCCGCACCCGTGTTAAGCTGATGGTCACGGCTGAAATTCGGTTGGCGCTTCCGTTTGCAGGTTTATCGGTCTGATGATTATGCTGGCGATCGCAGTTCTGAATCTAAAGCCTTTACAATTGCTTTAACTGTCGGAGTTATTCCATGTCGATTTACGTTGGTAACCTTTCCTACAAGGTTACGCAAGAAGACGTGCAAACCGTCTTCGCTGAGTATGGTGCGGTTACGCGGGTTCAGCTTCCGGTAGACCGAGAAACGGGTCGGATTCGCGGGTTCGGTTTTGTAGAAATGTCGTCAGATGCCGAAGAGGAAGCGGCGATCGAAGCACTGGATGGCGCGAACTGGATGGGGCGCGACCTGAAGGTAAACAAGGCTCGTCCCCGTGAAGAAAAGCGCCCGGCTGGGAACTGGGGCGGCAGTGGCGGCGGTGAATATAGCCGGGGCGATCGCCGCTTCTAAGCTGATTCATCTTTGCTGATTCACGCTAAAAAGTTGTCAAGACGTTCCAAGAGCGAGGCCGGATTTAGTCAGCGCCTCGCTCTATTTGATCCGGGATTTCCCGAAACCTGCTGACGGAAAGAACGCCCCAATCCTTCGAGGATTTAAAGATTTCAGGGCTTACGCAGTTGAAACGAGTTTTATAGATTCTGGATGATTTTTCGCGGGCTGCGCCCGCGAAAAATCATCCAACTGCGTAAGTCCTAGATTTATAGAATTTATTTTCCATGGATTTACGCAATCTTTATGCGGATCTCAGCAATTCCCGCAGTACAAATCATTAAAGAGTGCGTTATGAAATAGATAGGAAGGCTGAAAAATCTAGTGATTTTCAGGATTTTGATCAGGTTTCAGGGATTGCTTCAGGCGTTGGATCAGGGTTTCTCGCTACGTTGCTGACGATATTTTCCCCAATATTTCTCACAGTTCAGATCGCTGCCTCGGTGTCGGATCGTCATGGGTGATGACGGAAGTGTTTACATCGGGCGGGTCGGAATCAGCGGATCGAAGCATTTACCCATGCAGGACAGCAATTAGACATACTGCCTGCATTCAAAGCGTCCTCTATTCAACGCCAGTTAATGCCAATCGTTCAGGGAATCTTTCAGGGTTTGATTCAATCAGCAGGACTATGGTCGCTGGAGTTTTGGAGCTTCTCAAAGATTGGTCAGCGGGCTGATGAGCTGATGCAGCTTAACCAGAATCAGGGATTTGAGCGCGTGTTGTGTCGCTAGAGCAGCAATTTAGCAATGGCGATCAGACAGTCGGTGATCAGACAGTCGGTGATCAGACAGTCGGTGATCAGACAGTTGGTGATCAGACAGTTGGTGATCAGACAGTTGGTGATCAGACAGCTAGTTATCAAACAGCTAGTTATCAAACAGTCGTGAAGCTATCGGCCTGTGCAAATGATGCGGAGTCTACACCTTTTTGTGCGTAAAGCAGTTGATTCACATCCTTTTAATGGGATCAAATCATGATCTCATGGCTTCATCAGGCTGCACATTTGCGTGCCTGGTTCACTCGTGATGACGTGCATTGTTCGGTGAGATAACGTGACTGAAAACTGCAAAGAGCTTTCCTTGAACTGAACCAAAACGCGCATTTCTTGCTTTTCATAACTTGGGAATAGCAATGGAGGCGCGATCGCCCGCATAGATTTCTCAAACCCCCACTGAAGATATCTTCCAGGAGATGCACCCATGAATCGGATTGGACGATGGCTCAGCGTTTTCGGGCTGACCGTCAGCCTTTGGGGCGCGATTGCCGAATCAGGCTTGACGCAAACCACGCGCCCCGCCGCCGTCAGAAACGGCTACGCATTACTAGAGCGCGGCTGGGTGAATGATGCGATCGCCGCCTTTCAGCAAGCGCTGCGACAGTCGCCCAACTCACTGGACGCCAAGCTGGGACTGGCGATCGCCTATCAGCGAGCAGGCCGTGATGCCGACGCCTGGAACGCCTACCAGCAGGTTTTGGCGCAAGATGCCGCAAATCGCACGGCCCTGAGCGCCATCGGACTGCTGGGCGGCTATCGCGCCGAATGGCAGGCCGGCGGCATTGCGGCACTCACCAAACTCTTGGAACTATCGCCTAATGATGTGAGCGCACGCACCCAGCGGGCCCTGCTCTACGGCTATCAGGGACGCTATGCCGAAGCCTTTGCAGATTATGACCTGCTGCTGGCCGATAATCCCCAACCAGCAGCACTGCTGGGCGCGGCCCAGGTCTATGCCTACAGCGGCGACTATGCCAAGGCGCAGTCTCTGTTTGTCCGCTATCGCGCCACGGGCCAGCCCCTTCCCGATGGGGCACTGACGGCCTATGCCCGCACGCTCGCGGAAACGGGCGACACGGACCAAGCCATTCAACTGCTGGAAACGGCACTTCAGCGGCCCCGCGTGCCCACCTGGCTGGTGCCCGATGCCCGCAGCGTGCTGGCGATCGCCTACCAGTCTGCCCAACAGCTTCCCCAGGCCTTGCAAACCCTGGAACCCCTGCGGCAACAGAGCAGCGCCACCCTGCCCCTGGCCCGCGCCCTCAGCACCATTGGGCGGCGAGCGCGAGATCCGCAACTGCTTCAGCAGGCGGCTGATCTATACCGACAGGCATTACAAACAACCCCCCAACCCGCTCTGGGTGTGCAAATTGAAGCGGCAGATAGCCTTAGCGAACTCGCTGCCGAACGAGCCGACGCGCTGCAAATTTATCAGCAGTTGAGTGAACAATATCCGGGCGATCGCAGCCTGGCAGTGCGGCGACTGGTGCTAGAACGGCAGCTTGGGCAAATTGACGCGGCAACGCTGCAAACAAACCTGCAAGCCACCCTGCAACCCCTACCGGAAACGGTCTATGAGCAACAGTCGGTGGCGATCGCCCTGACCC
>RFIF01000582.1 GCA_003695655.1 Cyanobacteria bacterium J069 | reverse complement strand
GGGCTGCGCCCGCGAAAAATCATCCAGAATCTATAAAACTCGTTTCAACTGCGTAAGTCCTCTGGTAGACAGAGGGTGTCTCAAGAAGAGAGACTGGCTTACTCCAACCTGACAGTCATGTCGAACAGAAAACCCAAAAAGCTGGGAATAGCCCCGGCTTTTTGGGTCTAACGTCGTCTTGATTCAACAGCCGTCTGGTCCACAGAAAGTGTGAGCATACAGCACCTCTGCATCACAGATATAGGCAATGCCCGCATAGTCGTTGAAAAACTTCACTGCGACCTGATCCGCAATATCCTCGGCCATATCCCGATTTTCGGTGAGCACCTCGAACTTGATATTCGCCTGGGTGTCGGAAACGTTGGGTTGTCCCGACGAGCGCACATTGCGACTGCCTTTACCGCCAGTTTCTACCACCGTGTAGCCAGTCGCCCCGGCTTCATCAATAATCTTGGCGATCTTTTTCAGCAGAATCTTTTCTGTAACGATGACGAGTTTTTTGGCTGGCTTAGCCATGTTGCTTGCCTCCTTAACCTATATACATTGTCCGGTAGATTGAGTCGCCTGGTTGGCTGCGCTCAGGGAGCGAGTCCAGGCCGCAGATTGTCGGGATTAGCTGCCGCCGATCGCCTGGGCAAGCCCAAGAAAGAGCGGGATTGCCAAGCCGATCGCAATGGGTGTGCCGATGGCTGTGGAGGCCCCAATGTAGGCGGAGGGATTAGCCGATGGGATACCAGCTCGCAACGTGGGTGGGCCGGAGATGTCTGAACTGGAGGCGGCGATAACAGCCAGAACTACGACACCGCCCATGCTAAAGCCCGTGGCGTAGTGGGCAATCATGCCAAGACCAAAGGCGATGAACCCATGCACCAGCGGTGCCACCACGCTATACACGACGTACCACTGGGCCACCTTGCGGAGTTCGCCAATTCTTGACCAAGCTTCCATACCCATGACCAGCATCAAGATGGAAAGCAGACCCCGAAAGAGAGGCTCATAGAAACCTTCGTAGACACTTTCCGGCCGGGCAAACAGGCCAAGAGTGACGCCGAGCAACATTGCCGATAGAGCAGGCCCCTGGAGGCTTTCCTGCACGATTGGCCATATCTTGACCCGATTATCCGCTGGCCCCTGCTGCTGGCTGCGATACTCCTGCCGACTGCTGGGATAATCTTGCGAGTCTGGGTAGTCGCCTGCCGCAATGGGCTGCTTGCTGAAAGACTCCTGCATGGTGTGCATAGTGGAGTAGACTGCACTCCGCTTCTTCTTGTTGAGATAGATGTTGGCTACCACAATCGCAGTGACAAGTGCTGGAATATCCATGAAGGGATAGAGTGCGCCAGCCCAGGCCTCGTATTGGATGTTTTGTTCTTCCAAAAGCGTCAGGGCGGCGGCCATGGTCGAGCCGCTCACAGCACCAAATAGCCCCCCAGTCGCGATCGCATCCACAGTTTTGACCTTGGGCAGCCTGGCCAGCGAATAGCGCGCGATGAATACGATGAGAATCCCTAATACAACAGAAAACAGGGCCGGTAAAATCATCTCCGTCAGGTTGGAATTGCGGATCGCAATACCACCAGTCAGCCCGATTTTGGTGAGCAGCATGAAGACGATAATCTTACAAATCGACTCTGGTATCACCAACTGGCTACCGAGGGCGGCAATGACCATACCACCAATCAAAAAGCTGAGCGTGGGGGACTGTAGCTGCTTGACGAAGTCCATCAGGAAATTGGACAAAAAATCCACTTTGTAATTCCTCCTTAATTCAGATGCCAGGGGTCAGGACGGCGGGTAAGCGCACTCACCGCACTCATCGCACTAAGCGCACTCATCGCGGCGATTCTGTGGGAATGCATTGAGTTTGATAGAAGACCATGCCTATCGGCGTCACCGGGAGCGATCGCCTGGACTGCGTACTCGCTTGACATAATCCATAGTCTTTTATCTATTCAAACTGCTTTCGTCATGGAAATAAGTCTATAGCAAAATCTTCAGAAAGGATTCATTTGGCAAAAATAACTTTTGAATCCCATATATAAGCTTTACTTATACTATTACCTGCATTACATTTCCTCTCACTTTCCAAACTGGTGATCTGATGACTGGTGAGGCGCAACGCTAGAAACCGTGGAAGAAAGCGATAGACAGCGATCGCATCCAGGCGTCTTCAATCCCAGTGGAATCGTTCCAATAAGTCAGGTAAGGTATGTTATCGCCCCCTGAATATTGGGTTATTCGCGGCGTTTAAGTAAGCGGGGAAATTGTGAGATCGCCTGACGCTGTGGGCTTTCTATGAAGGAATTCCAGCAAATTAGGGCGATCGCACGTAAGTTCATGACATCTCTGGTAAATCCCTCATCTTGCTCATTTCCTGAGATCTCCGGCTATACCCTCGTTGAGCAACTGTATTCAGGTTCACGGACGGCCGTCTATCGAGCCATCAAATCGCCAAAAACCTGCCCATTGCTGGCATTGTCCAACCGCTGAGTTTGAAACCCCTCGGCAATAGCTATGCGCTGGTGATGGAAGACTGGAGCGGTGTGGCGCTGGGGCAATATCTTCACTCGCAATCGCTGGATTGGCCAGAGGTGCTGGCGATCGCCCTTCAACTGGCGGACATTCTTCACGAGCTGATTCAGCATCGGGTGGTGCATAAAGACATCAAACCCGCCAACTATCACTCTCAGGACTTACGCAGTTGAAACGAGTTTTATAGATTTTGGATAATTTTTCGCGGGCTGAGCCCGCGAAAAATTATCCAACTGCGTAAGTCCTAAGGATATGAAATCAGATGCAGGGCGATCGCCCTCTAGTCTACGCACCGCACACCAGCACCCAACATGTCTCTAAAATCCTGCAATTTCTGCTTGCGATCGCTCGTAGCCAGAAAAAGCAGGAGAACTGTGGGTGTTGGCACTAAATCCAGGGAACCAGGGTGTTGTCAAAAACTTGGCGAAAGGGAGCGGTTTTGATGGCCCGCAAAGCATCTCAGCGAGTCTCAAACCTTCAACCCTTTCGAGTTTTTTGATAAAAGCGGCGGGCTTTGGCGCGGTTGCCGCACTCCGCCATGTCACACCAATGGCGGCTGTGGTTGCGCGTGGTATCCAAAAACAGCCAGGTACAGTCATCCGCTTCGCATTCACGCAGGCGGTGCAGCCTGCTGTCTGTTAGCAGTTCTGCTGCCGCCCACAAAACCATGTGTAGCGGACGTTCCAGCGTCAAATTCGCATCCCAACCTAGCGCACAGCCCAGAGTTTCCGCCTGGGGCAGCAGTTGCAACTGGGGCAATGCTAGAGCCAACTGCTGATTGAACCGGGCGAGATCATCCGGTGGCAGAGGACGCCGGCCCGCCACAGCCGAAAACAAGCGATAGAGCGTTTCCCGCAGGGCGATCGCCGTCTGAAAT
>RFIF01000581.1 GCA_003695655.1 Cyanobacteria bacterium J069 | reverse complement strand
GGGTCAGGGGTCAGGGGTTAAGGGTCAGCAGAAACTACAGAAGATCACCCCTCTCTATCACCCCAACACCCCATCACTCCAACACCCCAACACCCAACACCCATCACTCCCCAAACCGATACCCCTTCCCATACACCGTATGAATCAGTGTACTTTCCCCCCTGCCCTCGATCTTGCGCCGGAGCAGGCGAATTTGCGCCGCTAGTACATTACTGCTGATTTTTTCGGCATCACCCCACACCTGCTCGTAAATCTGAGCATGGGTCAGCAGTTGGTTGGGATGCCGCATGAGGTAATCCAGCAGTTGGCTTTCTTTTTCTGACAACTCGATGGTGCGTCCCCGCCGGTAGGCCACCTGGTTGTCTAAATCGAGTTCTAAGTCGCCAACTGTGCGGCGAGAGGCAGATCGGGCTAAAACACCTGGCTCTAAGCTGGGCGGTCGCCGCAGCAGCGCTCGTACCCGCGCTAGCAGTTCTCGTAGCTCAAAAGGCTTTACCAAATAATCGTCTGCACCGGCATCCAGTCCGGCCACGCGATCGTCGATTGTGTCTTTGGCGGTGAGAAACAAAACGGGTGTGGTGTCGCCCTTGGCGCGGAGCAATTGGCAAATTTCTAGCCCGCTCTGGTGCGGCAGCATCCAGTCCAAAATCAGCAGGTCGTAGCTGCCTTGAGTTGCCAGGGTGCTGCCCTCCGCCCCATCATGCGCCACATCAACCTGATAGCCTTCGCGCTTGAGGACATGCGTTAGCGGCTCGGTGAGTTCGATTTCGTCGTCTACCAAGAGAATCTGCATAGAGGCATTTTAAGGCGGTTTGAAGCCCCATAGATGCAGAGTTGGGTTAGGCGAATTCAGCGGAAGCGATCTCGCTCCAGGTCAAAGATCGCTTTTTCCCAGCACCAGGCAGTCGGGCGATCGGGGTAGCGCTGCTGCACAGACTCTACAAGACGGTGGGCAGCGGCACGATCGCCGTTCAGCAGACGCACCAGCCGCCGCTCCAGAGCGGGATTTTTGACCCTGCCTGCCGTTGGCGGCAAAGAGCGGGGCCGTCTTCCCGTCGCCAGCCAGCGCACCAGTTGGGCGATCGCCCATCCCGCCAATCCAAACAGTGCTAAGTAAATAATTGGTTCCAGCATTTCTTGAGTTGCAAGATTCAAGCTATGACAGAGACGAAGCAAGATTCGTTGCCGATTGGTCGTTGCACGCCATCACACCATGCCTACAGAACGCTATGTCCAGATTAACAATTCTGCTGAGCTGGCTTCCCTGGCGGCCCAGGGCGGTTTTCCGCCATTGGAGGCGCGGATGTTTGAGCTACACCAGCCCGATGCCCACTGGGTTTTGCTGCGGGGCGAGGCGATCGCGGGCTATTGCTCGCTGTGGTGGCAGTCGGTGCCAGACTATCCTGGCGAACGACTGGGCTTGATTGGGCATTACGCCGTAGCGGATGAGGCGGCTGCGGCAGGATTGCTCAACCATGCCGCAGGGGAACTGGCGGCGCAGGGCTGCACGCTGGCGATCGCCCCCATCGACGGCAACACCTGGCGGCGCTATCGGCTGCTGAGCGATCGCGGGTCGGAGCCGCTGTTTTTCCTGGAGCCGGACAATCCCGATGACTGGTGCGGGCAGTTTGAGGCGGCAGGCTTTGGGGCGATCGCGCACTATTCTTCAGCACTCGCGACAGATTTAACCCAGGTCGATCCGCGTCTGGCTGCCGTCGAGCAGCGGCTGGAGGCTGTGGGAATCACAATTCGGCCTTTGGTGCTGGAACAGTTTGAGGCAGAGCTAGTACAGATTCACGCGCTGTCACTGGTGGCGTTTCAGCATAACTTTCTCTATAGCCCGATTTCGCAGGCGGAGTTTCTCACGCAATATGGTCAGGTTCGCCCCTATGTGCAGCCGGATCTGGTGCTGCTAGCAGAGCAAGCGTCACAACTGGTGGGCTTTTTGTTTGCCGTTCCCGATTTGTGTCAGGCGCAGCGCGGCGAAACGGTGGATACGGTGGTTATCAAGACAGTGGCAGTGCTGCCGGGTCGCGCCTACGCGGGCTTGGGCAATGTGCTGGTGGCGCGAGTGCAGGCGATCGCCCATCATCTCGGCTATCGTCGCGCTATTCACGCCCTCATGCACGAAGACAACAATTCTCGCAACCTGAGCGATCGCTACGCCCATTCCATTCGACGTTATACGCTCTATGCCAAAAAGCTGTAAAGATTAGTCCCAAGCTCATTCAAGCTTTGATCAAATGTCGCCCTCTCCCTCGAACAGGGTCTTGAGCGGCATTGCGTCAATATTATGGACTTCTTTTAAATATCTCGACAACACATCTGTTTGTCCATGAGTAACGTACACAGTTTTCGCCTTGGTTTGACAAACCGTGTTCACCAGTCCATTCCAGTCAGCATGATCCGACAGCACAAATCCCCGTTCGTAGCCGCGTCTACGGCGTGCGCCGCCCACCGCCATCCAGCCCGACGCAAAGGCGGTCTGCGGATGCTGAAATCGCTTCATCCAGCTTGAGCGATGACCCGACGGCGGCGATAGTACTAGGTCGCCCTGAAACTTGTAGCTGCGCGGCATCTCTGAAGTGGGAATAGTTTGCACCATCGGGATGCCTAACTCGCGATAAATCTCGGTGAGCGCGTGAATTGCCCCATGCACGTAGACTGGGCGATCGCAGAAATTTAGCAATTCGCCCAGGATTCGCTGTGCCTTGCCAAAAGCATAGCAAAACAGCAGCGAGGGGCGTTCCAAATCGCTTTGCCACCAGTCGTAAATTTGCCTGCACACCTCCGTGCCGCTTTGCCAGTTATAAATCGGCAAACCAAACGTTGCTTCGGTAATAAAGCGATCGCACTCTACTACCTCAAACGGTTCGCAGGTCGGGTCTGCGTCGCGCTTATAGTCGCCCGACACCACCCACACTTCGCCCTGGTGCTCCACGCGGATTTGCGCCGAACCCAACACATGCCCTGCCGCATGAAGCGACACCCAGGTTTCCCCCAGCTTCAGCGGTTCGCCGTAGGTTACACCCTGAAGCTGAATGTTCTCACCCAGTCGTTTTTTCAGCACGCCTGCGGACACATCGGTTGCAATGTAGCGGGCCGAGCCAGAACGGGCGTGGTCAGAATGGGCGTGGGTAATCAGCGCCATGTCTACGGGTCGCCACGGGTCAATGAAAAAGTCACCCGCTTCACAATATAGACCTTCAGGGCGAACGGTAATAAGCGTCATATACCAGGAGCCAGGTTTCAGCGGTTATCTTGAGCAATTATCTTGAGCAACTATCTTGAGCAATTAGGCAATCAATTGTTTGAACGATTACCCTATATTGTCAACCACGGGTCGTCGCCAGTTTTAGCGGGGCAGGGGTGAAGCGGCTGGAGCTGTCCACGGCGCTGGTTGTGCAACAAGTATCTTGAGAATACTTGAGAATAGTCAGTCGCTCATGAGCACCAACCCCCAGAGTAACCTTTCTGGCTTTGCCGCGATGCAACAGACATTGACGCGAGAGCACCAGCTAGCCGGAATTTTGCAGTGCGCCATCCCAAAACCCAAAATCCAAAACCCCAAATTTCCGACCTCTCCCTCTCCCAGGCTCGCGCATTTGAAAAAATAAAAATCTTCAAATCCGTTGATTTTCCGAACTTGATTCAACAGTTAGAAGACATAAAGTCTCGCATTCCAAATGACGATCAGATCAGCCTGTGGAGGCGCGTCGTGCGTTTGCTGAGGAGATTTCGCAGGTCTGGTATGTCGCGCTTCAGCTTGAGCCAGAAGTTGGAAAGCTGTCAGAAGACGAGGCGGAGGCTTTAGAGAATTGCCTCTATGTCAACGAGCTGATGGTGCGGTGCAAGGAGGCGGCGGTGCGTGTGTCGCCGAAGGTGTGGGCGGGGATTGAGGAGAGAATGCTGATGGTGAGGGATGAGAGATGAAGGATGAGGGATGAATGGGGTTTTGGGACGGGGGTGGGATGGTTGATGGGTAAACCGATTGAGGCGGGTGGCTAGAAGCCGCGTCTATGAGGACGAAACCCGCCGTTGCGGGTTGGAGGAGGGCGCACCTAGCGGTTGGGGGAGTAGAGATAGAGGGTTAAGGGGTGTTCTGCAAACAAGGGATCAAAACGC
>RFIF01000057.1 GCA_003695655.1 Cyanobacteria bacterium J069 | reverse complement strand
CCCCTAAACAGGCGCTGCTTCCGGCAAGACGGGCGGTTCGCCGTCAAACCATTTCTGGTAGATCTCTTTATACTTGCCATTGGCGATGATGGCTTGCAGTCCAGCGTTGATCTTTTCCAGGTTGGGCGAGCCTTTGGGCGTGGCGATGCCGTAGAACTCTTCGGTCAGCAGTTCGCCCACCACTTTTACACCCTGAACGCCGCCGCTTTTGATGGCGTAAAGAATGGCGGGTGCGTCGCTGATGGTGGCATCCACGTTGCCATTCGACAGCTCTTGCAGGGCGATCGGCGTACTGTCAAAGGTGCGGACTTCGCTCGCGCCAGACTTGCGGGCTTCCGCTTCGCCCGTCGTGCCAATCTGGGCCGAGATTTTTTTGCCGCCGAGGCTGTCGAAGCCGGCGATATCGGTATTGCTGTCTTGCACGGCGATCGCCAGACCTGCCTTAAAGTAGGGACGCGAAAAGTCCACCACTTCCGCCCGCTCTTTGGTAATGGTCATGGTGCTGATGGTGGCATCGATGGTGCCCGCCTGAAGTGCCGGAATAATGCCGTCGAAGGGCAGTCCGTTCATGTCCATCGTAAAGCCACCCGCCTCGGCGACGGCGTTGATTAAATCAATATCAAATCCTTCAAACTTGCCTTCGCCCGTTTGAGACTGGAAGGGGGGAAAGGTGGGGTCGAGCGCTATCTTGAGGGGAGCCGCGTCGGCCGCTGGAGATGCAGCGGGGCCGCCCCCATCGGCTGTGGGCGCGCTGCCGCCACAGGCGGCAAACAGCACAACGCAGGCTAGGCTTACGAGTCCCAGCAGCACAGCACGCCAGCGAATACGAGTCAATCTCAGCATTAGAATCCAGTTCTCCTAAA
The DNA here is from genome assembly GCA_003695655.1 of Cyanobacteria bacterium J069. GTDB lineage: Bacteria > Cyanobacteriota > Cyanobacteriia > Elainellales > Elainellaceae > Thermoleptolyngbya. The sequence goes on along the minus strand of RFIF01000057.1, from coordinate 13,617 downwards.
AAGCGGTCGAAAAAAATTACAAAATGGCGACACAATACCACATCAGGCAGCGTACCTGAGAGACTGAAATTGTACAGGCGATCGCCTATTTTCGGCTCAAAGCTGGTACAGATCGTTAGACAATTTGTCCAAAGAATATTTCAAGAATTCAGCCCGGACGTAGTGACTGCATCTGTAGCCGCCGCATCTTTTGAGGGCGATCGCCCATGCTAAAACTGCATCACTTACCCTGCATCCTCTACCTAAGTCCTAGCGAAATTCCGTTGCCTAGATCACCGTTCAAGATCACCATTTAAGATCGCTCGGCTAAATCACCGGGCTAAATCACCGAACTAAATCACTGAGCTAAATCACCGAGCTAAATCACCGAGCTAAATCACCGAACTAAATCACTGAGCTAAATCACCGAACTAAATCACTGAGCTAAATCACCGAACTAAATCACTGAGCTAAATCACCGAGCTAAATCACCGTTCTAGAATGCGGCATAGCGTCGAAGTTTCACCCCGCCTGTTGCCCCGCCGTTTTGCCCCGCTTTTGCGCTCATTCGTTCGAGTCGCCCCTTTCCAGTTTTTTGAGTTTTTCCTTGAGTTTTTCCTAACTAAAGTCTACGTTTGGAGTCTACGTCCGCTGATGAACGCCATGAACGATAGCCCGTTTCCCTCGCCTGCATCTGCTGCTCAGCCTGCGATCGTGTTTGAGCAGGTCGAAAAAAGTTTTGGTCAACTCAAGGTGCTGCGCGGTATTAGCGGCTATATCAACCCCGGTGAAGTCGTGGCGGTGATCGGCTCATCGGGCTGTGGCAAAAGCACCCTGCTGCGCTGCTTTAACCACCTGGAAACCATCAACGGCGGGCGATTGGTGGTGAATGGCATTGATCTGTCGGCGGGCAGCTCGTTGAGTTCATCTGACCTGCGCCTGCTGCACGCTCAAGTGGGCATGGTGTTTCAGCAGTTCAACCTGTTTCCGCATATGACTGTGCTGGATAATCTGACGCTGGCTCCCTGCAAGGTGTTGGGCCTGTCGCAGAAGGAAAGTCGGCAGACGGCACGGCTGTTGCTGGATAAGGTGGGTCTGGGAGAAAAGGCTGAGGTTTATCCCGAAATGCTGTCGGGTGGGCAGAAGCAGCGGGTGGCGATCGCCCGTGCCCTCTGCATGAAGCCGAAAATCATGCTGTTTGATGAACCCACTAGCGCCCTCGACCCAGAACTCGTCGGCGAAGTGCTGCTGGTGATGCAACAGCTCGCCGAAGAAGGCATGACGATGGTGATCGTCACCCACGAAATGCAGTTTGCCCGCGAGGTGGCAAATCGGGTGCTGTTTCTCAACCAGGGCCAGGTCGAAGAGGCTGGCCCGGCGCGGCAGGTGTTGGACTCGCCCCAGAGCGATCGCCTGCGGGCGTTTCTCAGCCGCATGTCCTTTGCGCGGGTGTGAGGGCGGGTGGTGGAGTGACGGGGTGATGGGGTGACGGGGTGCGATTGATGATGAGATGAGGTGAGTGGGAGATAATGGGAGGAAGGAGAATTAGGTAGTATTTTTCCAATACTCCAACACTCCAATACTCCAACACTCCACCGCTCCAATACTCCAACACTCCACCGCTCCAATACTCCAACACTCCTATGCCCACTCCCCTCCCTCTCCCTAGCTTCTTTGACCCGCAGCGTGTTGGTGAGGTCTGGCGTGTGCCTTACGAGATGCGGGCGGCCCAGGCGGCGCTGTGGGCTAGGGAACATGCGCTAACTCCGGCGGCGACTGATGCCAAGCGGGTGTGCCTGCTGGCGATCGACGTGCAAAATACTTTCTGCATTCCGGAGTTTGAGCTGTTTGTGGGCGGGCGATCGGGCGTGGGCGCGGTGGAAGACAACGTGCGGCTGTGCGAGTTTATCTATCGCAACTTGGGCAACATTACGGCGATCGCCACTACGCTAGACACCCACACCGCCACGCAGATCTTCCATGCCGTCTTTTGGGTGAATGAGTCGGGTGTGCATCCGCCCGCCATGACGATGATTTCGCTGGAGGACGTGGAAACAGGCGTGTGGCGCGTCAACCCGGCGATCGCCCCCAACGTTGCCTATGGCACTGCCGAAAACCTGCAAGCCTATGCGCTGCACTATGTCCGCCAGCTTAGCCAAGACGGCAAATATCCCCTCACCATTTGGCCCTATCATTCCATGCTCGGCGGCATCGGCCATGCGCTGGTGTCGGCCATCGAAGAGGCCTGCTTTTTCCACAGCATCGCTCGTCAAGCGCAGACTATGTTTGAGCTAAAGGGCGACCACCCGCTGACGGAAAACTACTCAGCGCTAAAGCCAGAAGTAACCGAAGATGCCCAACAGCGGGCGATCGCCCAAAAGAATCTGCCGCTCATTTCTGCCCTGCTCGACTATGACGCCGTGCTGATTGCCGGCCAGGCCAAGAGCCACTGCGTCGCCTGGACGATCGACGATCTGCTCACCGAAATTCAGGCCATCCACCCCAAGCTGGCCGACAAGATTTACCTGCTGGACGATTGCAGCTCCCCCGTCGTCGTGCCCGGCGTGGTCGATTTCACCGATGCTGCCGAGGCCGCCTACGAGCGCTTTGCCGCCGCCGGAATGCACCGGGTAAAGTCTACAGAGCCGATCGAGAGCTGGCTGGCTTAGCTGGCTGGCTTAAAGGATGAAGGCGGAAGGATGAGGGATGAATGAACCGGATGGAGTCAGAACAAACCGCAGAAAGCCACTCCAACCCTTCCACACCCCAACCCCCATTACCCCCTAACCTTGCCGAATCGGAATCTCGATCCGGAACATCGCCCCCTGACCCGGCTCAGAAATGCACTCCAGCGTACCGCCGTGGCGCTCGGTGACGATCTGGTAGCTGATTGACATGCCGAGTCCGGTGCCTTTGCCGACGGGCTTGGTGGTGAAGAACGGGTCAAACAAGCGCTTCTGCACGGATGCCGGAATACCGGGGCCGTTGTCGATCAGGTAAATGGCGACGTGATCGGGAACGATGTATTCTGTGCGGATGGTGATGCAGGGCGAGTCTGGGCGATTCCCGCAGGGATCGCTTTGCGAATCGCCCCATTCTCCTTTATCGATGGCATCTTCCAGCGCGTCGATGGCGTTGCTGAGGATGTTCATAAACACCTGATTTAGCGAGCTGGCGTAGCACTCGACCTGGGGCAACGAGCCATATTCTCGCAACACGTCGATCGCGGGCTGTCCCGGCTTGCCCTTCAGGCGACTCTGCAAAATCATCAGCGTGTTGTCGATGCCCTCATGCAGATCGACCGCTTTGACCTCCGCCTCATCCATGCGCGAGAAATTGCGCAGCGACATGACGATCTTTTGAATCCGCTCTGCCCCCACCCGCATCGATTTCAGCAGCTTGGGCATGTCTTCTAGCAAGAAGCCCAGATCCGTGTCGCCCAGCGCTTTCTGAATTTCGGGCACGGGTTGGGGATAGTGCTGCTGATAGAGGCACACCACTTGCAGCAGATCCTCAGCATACTCATTGGCGTAGTTGAGGTTGCCGTAGATAAAGTTGACGGGGTTATTGATCTCATGCGCCACGCCCGCCACCAGTTGCCCTAGCGACGACATTTTTTCACTTTGGATGAGCTGAGACTGGGTGCGCTGGAGTTCCCACAGTGTTGTTTGCAGCTCGGTGGTCTGCTGGCGGAGCTGAGATTCCGAGTGGCGCAGCGCTTCTTCGGCAAACTTGCGATCGCTAATATCAAAGCGAATTGCCAAATACTTCAGCACTCGACCGTCCTGGTCTAGCGCAGGCACAATTGTCGTCGCTACCCAATAGAAATGGCCCGCCTTGGCGCGATTCTTTACCTCAGCCCGCCACACCTTGCCGCTGCGAATCGTCTCCCACATCTGCTGAAAAAACTCCGGCGGGTGGTAGCCGGAGTTAACAATGCGATGGGTTTTGCCAATCAGTTCGGCCTCGCTGTAGCCCGAAATTTCGCATAGCTTGTCATTGACGTAGGTAATCACGCCCTGTGGATTGGTGATGGCAATTAGCGCCGCCTGATCCATCGCAAACTGACGAAACTGGAGTTCCTTGAGCGTTTTCAGCAGCGAATGCTCGGCCCGCTCTCGCACGAACACCGCTTTCTGAAGCTCATCGACGGTTTCTCGCAGCTCGGCGGTGCGCTCCTCCACGCGAAACTCTAGCTCTTCTTTGGACTGGCGCAGCGCTGCTTCGGCATGGCGGCGATCGCTCACATCCATCGAAATGCCCGTTGTTCCCATCACCCAGCCCGCCTCGTCATACATGGGGGTCTTGGTGGTGCTGAACCAGCGCACGGTGCCGTCTGGCATGGGGAGTTGCTCTTCCAGCGAGAACACCTGCCCCGTATCCATCACCGACTGGTCTTCATCCTGAAACATTTGGGCCTTGTCATCGGGCCAAAGGTCAAAGTCGGTTTTGCCAATCAGCGCTGCTGGCTCTATGCCGAGCGAGTCGGCAAAGGGCTGATTGACCACTACATGCCGCCCCTGGCGATCCTTCAGCCAGACACGATGAGGGATGTTATCCAGCACCGATTTGAACAAATGCTTCTGGTATTGCAGCGCGTCTTCGGCCCGTCTGCGGTCGGTGACATCGTGGAAGGTGCCCACGATCTTGAGCGGCACGCCATGTTCGTTGCGGATGGTAATCCCGATGTCGCGATACCAGCGGCATTCTCCATCGCGAGTAAACATGCGGTATTCGACATCGTAGGGCGTTTGCCCGGTGGGGTCTTTGATGTGGTCGGCCAGCGCTGCCACCACCCACGCTGCATCATCAGGGTGGATGCGATCGCTCCAGCTTTCCACCCGGTCAGGAAACTCCTCCACCGTGCGAAAGCCCAGCAGTTCGCGAAACTTGGGCGACCACCACACCAGATTGTCGGGATGATCCAGGTTGCCGTCGATCAGCCCAATCTCCCACAGGCCCTCGTTGGTGGCGCGATTAATCAGGTCAAATCGGGCGATCGCCCCCTTCAGCTCCGCCTCTTGCCGCTTGATGTCAGTGACATCTCGAATGGTGCAGACCAGATAGCGATTGCCCAGCGCGTCCTGAATGCGGGTTTTCTTGGCAGACACAATTCTGGTGCTGCCCCGGCAATCGGTAACGGCTTCCTCATGCACCTGAGGGATACCGCTTTCTAACACGGCTAAGTCGGCCGTCTGAAACTTGATCGCCTCAGATGGCTCAAACAGGTCTTGATCGCTTCTGCCAATCATCTGCTCGCGGGGGATGCCCGTCAGGGTGCAGAATGCGTCATTGAAATAGAGATAGTGATGCCGATCGTCTTTGACAAAGATCGGGTCGGTGATGCCGTCTAGCACAGCGCTCAAAAACCCTTGGGCGCTGCTGAGGGCCGATGCCACGGTGCGCGGGTCAAGGGTGGAGGGCTGGCGATCGCCAGATTTCGATGGGAGCGGGAGAGCCTCGTCTGGAGACATGGGATTGAATTGACTAACTAAAGAAATGGAAGAAATGGAAGCCCGATCGCCAGGGGATTCGGATCGTTTACTGAGTCCAATAACGAGTTCAATCACAAGTCCAAATACTGAGTCCAAACAGGCGAACTCAGACTCTAGACTGCTGACCCGAATGCTGTTCCGCTGCCGCACTACTCTTCACGTTAGCGGTCTAATTTCTTGTCTAGATGATTTCCCCATAGAGTGCCCAATCTATTCAATAAACAAAACTTTAAGAACTACATCCGGGACTCCATCCGGTTGGAGGATGCTGAAATTGAGCAACCTCGTCAAAATGAAAAGCCATTTCATTTCATTTTCGGGTTGCCATCGTGCCGTTTTCTCGCCGTTTTGCTTCCAACGCCCCCCGTCGGGCACGCCCTCGGGCACGCCAAACGCCCGATCGCCATCCGCTCCAGCGCCTATTCGCCTATGCAAAAGTCTATCGCCGCCAAATCTGGCTTGCCACCCTCTGCTCACTGCTCAACAAACTCTTTGACCTAGCCCCTCCAGCCCTGATTGGCATTGCCGTGGATGTGGTTGTGCAGCAGCAAAATTCGGTGCTTGCCCGGTTTGGCGTGACTAGCATTGCCGGACAACTGGGGCTGCTGACTCTGATCAGCGCCGTCATTTGGGCTTTCGAGTCGATCTTTGAGTACGCCTATGCTCGTCTCTGGCGCAACCTGGCGCAGAAAATTCAGCATGACCTGCGGCTGGATGCCTACAGCCACCTGCAATCGCTGGAGATGGAATATTTTGAGAGCAACAGCACCGGGCGGCTGATGTCGATTGTGAACGACGACATCAACCAGCTTGAGCGGTTTTTGGACTATGGAGCCAACGAGGTGCTGCAAGTTGCGGCGACCGTGGTGCTGATCGGCGGTGCTTATTTTATTTTGGCTCCGGGCGTGGCGTGGATGGCGATGCTGCCGATGCCGTTCATTCTCTGGGGTTCCATCGCCTTTCAAAAGCTGCTGGCTCCCCGCTATGCCGAGGTGCGCGAGCAGGCGAGTTTGCTGAACAGCCGCCTGTCGAATAATTTCAGCGGCATTTTGACGATCAAAAGCTTTACCACCGAAGACTATGAGCTAGACCGCATTCGCCAAGAGAGCGAAGCCTACCGCCAGAGCAACGAACGGGCGATCGCCCTCAGTTCTGCCTTTGTGCCGCTGATCCGCATCTTGATCCTGATCGGCTTTAGCGCCACGCTGTTTTTTGGCGGGGTGGCGGCGGCCGGAGGCACGCTGTCGGTCGGCAGCTACAGCGTGTTGGTGTACCTGATTCAGCGGCTGCTGTGGCCCCTGACGCGCCTGGGCGAAACGCTGGATCAGTATCAGCGGGCCATGGCCTCGACCAACCGCGTCATGGATCTGCTGGATACGCCCGTGGCCAGCCCGCCTGGTCATCGCGCCTTACCGACGCATCAGGTGCGTGGCGAAATCGTGCTGGAAGACGTGAGCTTTGCCTATCGCGATCGCACCCCGGTGATCGAACAGCTCTCCCTGAAAATTCCCGCAGGCAAAACCATTGCCGTCGTTGGCTCTACTGGCTCCGGCAAAAGTACCCTGGTAAAGCTGCTGCTGCGGCTGTATGAAATCCACGCCGGGAAAATCACGCTCGACGGCATCGACCTGCGCGACCTGCAACTGCGCGACCTGCGCCAGTCGATTGGGCTGGTCAGTCAGGACGTGTTCCTGTTTCACGGCAGCGTGTGGGACAACATTACTTATGGCACGCCTGCCGCCTCGCCTGCCGAGGTGATCGCCGCTGCTAAGATTGCCGAAGCGCACGAGTTTATCGAGCAACTGCCCCAGGGCTATGACACTATCGTCGGCGAACGCGGGCAGAAGCTCTCGGGCGGACAGCGCCAGCGGCTGGCGATCGCTCGCGCCGTGCTAAAAGACCCGCCCATCCTCATCCTCGACGAAGCCACCTCCGCCGTCGATAACGAAACCGAAGCCGCCATCCAGCGATCGCTCGAAAAGATTACGCAAAACCGGACGACGGTGGCGATCGCCCACCGCCTCTCCACGATTCGCAACGCCGATCAGATCTATGTCATGGAATTCGGCAAGCTGGTAGAGCAGGGCACCCATGAGTCGCTGCTAGAGCAGAACGGCATCTATGCCAGCCTCTGGCGCGTCCAGGAAGGTCTTAGCAGCACGCCAAAACACAGTCCAAAACCTGCCTGACCCTGGCAACGCTTCGCCGATTTTCACGTTCAATTTTTTCAGTCCGCAGGTTATGTTAAACAGCTCATGTGGCGCGGGTTAACCCTGCGCCTTTTTTTATCTGCCAGTTCTTAACAAGATTAAGAAATTTTTAATATTAGTCTTAATTTGCTCCCAGCTTACGCGCCGGGGTCGTTTTCATAATGGTGAATGTAAAGAGATTTCAAGGCAGTTAAAGTTTCTCAAACTGTCTTCATACAGGCAATTGATGGCAATATCTCTTGATTTCACGTTTTCAAATGGATAGAAAATGACCCTTCACACTCAGTGGATCACTCTTACAGAACCCAACTTCCAGGCTGAGGTCTTGGAAGCTCAGATCCCAGTGCTAGTGGATTTTTGGGCAAGCTGGTGCACCTATTTTCAGCAAATTAACCCTGTTTTACACGGTGCGGCGCTCGATTTTGCTGGACAGGTCAAATTTGGCCGACTCAATATTGCGATCGCAGATAGCTTAGCCAAACGCTATGACATTCGCGCAGTGCCGACTCTCATCCTCTTCCAAAAGGGTCGCGTCATGGAACGGGTAACAGGCTGTATTTCAAAGCAAGATCTGGACAGCAAATTGCAGAGCAAATATCTGGTTCATTCTGCCGACAGGAGTCCCGTTTCCTGTCTATGAATCGTCTACAACTTCATCAGCTTCCACCAGCACTCCGAGCAGTGGTCGCGTTCAAAAATCTGGCGGCGGGGCAAGTTTTATTTGCTCAAAACGAGCCAGCAGAAGCAGTCTATATATTAGAGTCAGGCTGTATTCAGTTACTGAACTACACCGAAGATGGGGGGCAAATCAATCACTATAGCGTCAGCGCAGGCGAGAGTTTTGCAGAGGTTGCTTTGTTTAATGAACGCTATGTTTGTACGGCGATCGCCCTTGAGCCATCCCGCATTATCGTCTTACCTAAACAAGCGTTTCTCAAGGTGTTAAGAACCCATCCCGACTTAGCAGAAACCTTTATGTCGCAGCTTGCCAAGCGACTCCATGAAAGCAAAGTTTTGTTGGAACTGCGCAGTATTCGGTCTGCCCAAAAGCGCGTTCTGCACTATTTGCAGCTTAATGTTCAGCCGGACGGAAAAACAGTTGATCTGGATCTGCCCCTCAAAAAACTTGCAGATGACTTGGGTTTGACGCCAGAAGCGCTATCACGGGCGCTGAAACAACTCCATAAGGAAGGGATAATCAGTCGCAAGAAACGAAAAGTTACACTACGTAAAGAATTATCCGAACTTGATCCTAATCAAGGCGTTTCCGGGCTTCTATCCATAAACTCTAAGAAATCTTAAGACCATACCCAAACGTCTTGAGACCATATTCTTTGAGATCGAGCCTGAACTATGGAACTTCACAATTTTGATTCTTGTGCGGAAGATCATCAGGTTCTGGAGTTTTTGGCATCCCTCAGCTATCGGGCTAGCGATCTCCGTCAATACCTGCATGAGATTGCTCGGGGCGTGAGTTGTTTGCTGCGTTCTGACTGGTCAATTGTCACCATTTTTCAAGGAGAAATTGGCCAGGTAATTGCCAGCAGTTTTGAGCAGGCAAACTTTAGCCATCAATCTGGTAATCAGCTTAGCAATCAGTTTAGCAATCAGCTTAGCGATTCCCTGGCAGAGCACCAAATGCTAGAGAATGAAATCCGTCAGACAGGGCGATCGCTCATTGTTGAAGATCGGGGGCGGGAAACTCAACCCTGCGAACCACCCGAAGACTATCGCTGCTATGTAGGTGTACCGCTTAGAACGGATCAGGGCGAAATCAGCGGCACCATTTGCTCCTTCTTTCGGCAGCCCCGCCAATTTGCCGAAACCGAAATTCGCACAGTCGAACTGTTTGCTGAACGAGCGGCAATAGCGATCGATAACTATCGGCTGTATCAGCAGCAAAAACGGTTTAATGCGCTGCTAGAACAGGAGATCGAAAATCGTGCTCAGGAACTGAGAACGGCCCAGGCAAAACTGGTTGAGCAAGAGCGCTTAGCGGCGATTGGAGAATTAGCCGCCATGATTGTGCATGAAGTTAGAAATCCGCTGACCACCATTGTTATGGGACTCAGACATGCTGCCAATCAGTTGTCTGCGACATCCTCCCATGAGCGGCTTATGCTTTCTTTGAGCGAGGCCGATCGCCTCCAACAGCTATTAAATGAAATCTTGCTGTACGCTAAACCTCAAGTCTTGCAGGTTTCAAGAATTAATATTGGCGAGTTTCTCCAGACGCTGCTCAGGCAAACTCGCGAAATGCCAGAAGCCACAGATCGGCTGGTTGAGCTAATTAATTTGGCACCGGAGCTAGAGATTGTGGGAGATGTGGACAAATTAAAGCAGGTTTTTATCAATCTGCTGCGCAATGCCTATGAGGCGATCGCCCCTGGAGAACGGGTTCGCTGTGAGATTGGGCGCTGCCCCAATCTGGCTCAGGTGCAGATTCGGGTACATAACTATGGAATCCCTATTCCCGAAAAGATCCTGCCTAAATTAACGCAGCCTTTTTGCTCAACCAAGTCCACGGGCACTGGATTAGGGCTGGCAATTGTCAAGCGAATTGTGACCGACCACGGCGGAGAACTGCTGATTCAGTCTGACTCAATTGCCGGCACGACGGTAGACATTCGCCTACCAGTTGCTAGCTTGTAATAACAGGGCTTACGCAGTTGAAACGAGTTTTATAGATTCGGGATGATTTTTCGCGGGCGCAGCCCGCGAAAAATCATCCAACTGCGTAAGTCCTAAATAAATTAGAGAGTGCTGGAGAGAGCACCAAACCAACGCCAAATCAGGCGCTTTAAAGCTTTATCTCCCTATGGGTAGAAAAGCCAAATCTAAAACCTACAACCTGGGGCGATCGCACGTCATTCCTGTGAGGGATACCATCAAAAACTCAGCAGCTTATGATTTAAAACAGCAAGATTGATACAGCGATTAAAGTTTATGAAGTTACCTTGGTTGGATAGTTTCCAAAATACCAAAGGGAATCATTAAGTCGCTCATGGATCTCAATCTCGCATTAATCATTCTCTGAGTTGAGGTGCCGAACGTGCTAAATTTTAGCGCTCTATTTTTAGTTGAGCCTGCGGTGTCTGCCGCCCAAGACGGGGCAGGTATCTCTCTATCGGCTGTTGTAATCATCGGCTTTTTGGCAGCAGTGGGGCTGGGTTCAGTTGCCTGGTATAACTCCCGCCGCCCGGTGGGTTGGGAAGACAAAGAGCGGCCTGATTTTGTTCCTGATGTCGATCCCAATCCTGATGTTTAATGGCCTTATTTAATCATCTTTAATTCTGTATCTGCCCTGGCAGGTATTCACTCATTTCGGCTGTTCAGCAGATTGGGGCGCGAGTTGAGGTATCAGAAAATAGTCTGACTTCTGAGTCTAATTTCTGATAGTTCTGATGGCTTCTGGATTTAGCACCTAGCTAAAAAGGTCTAGCAAGAAGATTGTTTGGAGGATAGTTCCTATGACGACGAACGAACGTGTTGATCAAAATATTGAGCGAGATACTTACGATCGCGGAATTGTTCCGGCGGAAACCGCTGCCCGCAAGGAGCGCGAAGGCGACACTTACAAGCAAAAGCCCACGGCTGAGGGCGATATCGACACGGCTGGTGGCTATTCTGTAGACAACGAGGGCTTGGTCAACAATTTTGCGATTGAGCCAGAAATGTATTACGAAGAGCCTGGAGATTTGCGGGAAAAGAAAGAAGCCGAAGCAGCGGCGCGGGCGGCTGAAATGGCTGAAATTAATGATACGAACGAGTCAGGTAAGTTGACTGAGGACGGCGACGAGCGCAGCAAAGGCGTAGGCATTATCTAGGTTTCAATAGATGCAAGTCTAGGTTTCAACCCATAGCGTTCGCAGAAATTCTGACGCGTCCCAAAACATCTTTGAAATGTGTTTTAAAAGCACTTTTCAAGGATGTTTTTGTGTTTAGCATACTCAAGTGTAGTTGGACGATAAAGTCTAGAGTAGGCGACGGCTGACTTGGCTCTGCCAAGGGCGGTCGCAATCGCCAGGGACAAAAGTTTTGGGCGTTGCTGAATCGGTCTATGAAATAGTTTCTGAAAGCCTTGAGGCTCTGTCCTCAATCCGACGAAATCATAGCGTCATTCAGCAACGCCAAGTTTTGTCAGCCAATTAGGAGTTGAAACTCTGAATTAAAACCTGGGCTAAAACAAAAAGTAGCGCTGTGCCATCGGCAGCACGGTGGCGGGTTCGCAGGTCAGCAGTTCGCCATCGGCGCGCACTTCGTAGGTTTCGGGATCGACCTCAATGTGCGGGGTGTAATCGTTTAGCTTGAGGTCTTTTTTACCAATGCTGCGTGTGTTGGAGACAGCGACGACCTGTTTTTGCAACCTGAGCTGAGCGGCAACATCGGCTTGCAGAGCCGCTTGGGAAACAAACGTTAAAGATGTGGCGGCGATCGCCCCGCCAAAGCTGCCAAACATAGGGCGCATGTGGACAGGCTGCGGGGTAGGAATGCTGGCATTGGGGTCGCCCATCTGCGCCCAGGCAATCAGTCCGCCTTTGATCACGAGTTCTGGCTTTACGCCAAAAAAGGCTGGCTTCCACAAGCACAGATCTGCTAGTTTGCCGACTTCGACTGAGCCAATATGCTCCGCCAGTCCGTGGGCGATCGCTGGATTGATGGTGTACTTTGCCACGTAACGCTTGGCGCGGAAATTGTCGTTTCGGTCAGAATCTTGGGAAAGCGGCCCCCGCTGCACCTTCATCTTGTGCCCGGTTTGCCAGGTGCGACAAATCACTTCACCCACTCGTCCCATCGCCTGTGAGTCTGACGAGATGATGCTGAAGGCTCCCAGGTCATGCAGAATGTCTTCAGCGGCGATCGTTTCTCGACGAATGCGTGACTCGGCAAAGGCCACATCTTCGGGAATGCCGCGATCGAGGTGGTGACACACCATCAGCATGTCGAGGTGTTCTTCCAGCGTGTTCACTGTGTAGGGTCGCGTCGGATTGGTAGAAGAAGGCAGCACGTTTAGCTCGCCACAGACCTTGATGATGTCTGGCGCGTGGCCGCCGCCTGCGCCCTCAGTGTGGTAAGTGTGAATGGTGCGCCCTTTGAACGCAGCGATTGTGTCTTCTACAAAGCCTGACTCGTTCAGTGTGTCGGTGTGGATGCACACCTGCACGTCGTGCTGTTCCGCAACATTCAGGCAAGTGTCGATAGCGGCCGGGGTCGTCCCCCAGTCTTCATGCAGTTTAAGCGTCATCGCTCCAGCCGCGACCTGCTCTACCAACCCCTCTGGCTTGGCGCTGTTGCCTTTTCCCATCATGCCGATGTTGATCGGAAACGCCTCTGCGGCTTCTAGCATCCGGTGAATATTCCATGCGCCGGGGGTGCAGGTAGTAGCATTTGTGCCAGTTGCGGGCCCGGTGCCACCGCAAATCATGGTTGTCAGCCCAGAGGCGATCGCCGTTTCCATTTGCTGTGGGCAGATCGCGTGAATATGTGCATCAATGCCGCCTGCCGTCAGGATCATGCCTTCACCAGCGATCGCCTCAGTAGACGGCCCGATCACAATCGTTACGTTGTCCTGAATGTAAGGATTGCCCGCCTTGCCGATGCCGACAATGCGCCCGTCTTTGATGCCGATGTCGGCTTTTACCACGCCCCACCAGTCCAAAATCAGCGCGTTGGTGATCACCGCATCCACCGCGCCGCCCTCGCGGGAAATCGGCGATTGCCCCATGCCGTCGCGGATCACCTTGCCGCCACCAAACTTCACCTCATCGCCGTAGGTCGTGAAGTCCTGCTCCACTTCGATGATCAGTTCCGTGTCCGCCAAACGGACGCGATCGCCCACGGTGGGGCCAAAGGTTTCCGCGTAGGCGCGGCGATCCATGCGATAGCTCATAGCCAGGTATCGGGGGTTAGGGGTCAGGGGTCAGGGGTCGGGG
>RFIF01000580.1 GCA_003695655.1 Cyanobacteria bacterium J069 | reverse complement strand
CCCCTAACCCCTGACCCCTAGTTTGACGCTATGTCTTTTGACAGCCCCCCAGTCCACCGCGTAGGGTGAAACAGTATCAGCGAAGAGTCGAAGTGTTAAGTCCTTTGATTTCTTTCACCTGCCATCAACCTCGTCTTTCTAGAGCGCTGAGATTGGTTCCGTTGCAGATTTACAGGTTTCGTTGAGCAGGCATGGTGGATCTGCTGCTAGTCATGACCCTGGGGTTTCTGGGGAGTTTTGGACACTGCGTGGGAATGTGCGGCCCGTTGACGGCGGCATTTTCTCTGGCAAAGGTGCAGGACAAGCCCCCAACCCCCTGGCAGCAGTTTATTTTTCACGTTCTCTTGAATACGGGTCGAGTCCTCAGCTACGGGCTGGTGGGGCTGGCGATCGGCGCGGTCGGTTCGGTGCTGCTGGTGGGCGGGCAGGCCGCAGGCGTGGGCAGCGGTGTGCGGCGGCTGATGGCGCTGCTGACGGGTGGAATGCTGGTGTGGTTTGGGCTGGTGCAGGTCGCGCCGAATCTGTTGCCCAAGGTGCCGCTGCTGCATCCGCTGGCGGCAGGTCGGCTACACGATCGCCTGGGTCGCGGGATGATGCGGCTGGGCGGTGATGGCTCACGTCAGCGCACACATTTCGCTACGCCGCTCCTCCTGGGTGCAGTTTGGGGGCTGTTTCCCTGCGGATTTCTCTATGCGGCGCAGCTCAAGGCGGCAGAAACGGGCAATCCCTGGCTGGGCAGCGCCACCATGCTGGCCTTTGGGCTGGGCACGCTGCCCACGATGCTGGGCATTGGCACTTCGACCGCGTGGCTGAGTGCCGACCAGCGCAGCCAGCTCTATCGGCTGGGGGGCTGGGTGACGCTGACCATCGGCATTCTGACGCTGCTGCGCACGGGCAACACGATGACCGACTTCACCGGCCATGCGTCGCTGCTGTGCCTGATGCTGGCACTCGTGGCGCGACCGATTAGCCGCGTCTGGGGCGGGCTGCTGAAGGTGCGGCGGGCGCTGGGCGTGGGTGCGTTTGGGCTGGCGATCGCCCACACCTTGCATATGGTGGAACACACCTGGGGCTGGAACTTGCAGGCGGTGGAATTTATGCTGCCGCAGCACCAGTGGGCGATCGCCGCCGGAGCCGGTGCCCTCCTCGCCATGCTGCCCGCCGCGCTGACCAGTTTCGACCGGGCGCAAAAGTGGCTGGGTGAATCGTGGCGATCGCTCCATTTGCTATCCGTTCCGGCGCTGCTGCTGGCGGTCATCCATGCGATCGCCATCGGCTCCACCTACCTCGGCGTACAGCCGACCGGCTGGAACTGGGCAGGGGCGATCGCCTTAGTAATTGCCACCCTTGGCGTGTTGCTGCTGCGCTGGCGCTGGGTTTGGAAAGTGATCTCAAAGGAGAAAAATTATGCGGCACCGCCCTCCCATCATTAGAAAAACCAGTTTTTTGGCGCTGCTGAGCGGACTGATGCTGAGCGCAGGCGGCGTGATCAGCGTTGCCACCCGCCCTAGCATCGCCCATCAGGTGCAGGTATCCGGCGATGTGGGCGGCACAGTGCATATCGAGCCGCGAGACAATCCCCGCGCCGGCACCGCCAACTCAGTCTGGTTTGCCCTAGCGCGTCGCGGTGGCCAGACGATTCCGCTGTCTGCCTGCAACTGCCAGCTTGCCGTTTACGCCCAGCCGCGCCGTCAGGGTGATGCGCCGATTCTTTCACCCGCACTGCAAGCCGTCTCTGCCGAGGGTCGCGAGGGCGTTCCGGGAGCCACCGTCACGTTTCCCCGTGCCGGAGCCTACGAGTTAGTGCTGCGGGGTCGTCCGGTTACATCGGGCGCATTCACCCCGTTTGAGCTACGATTTTTGGTGACGGTCACGAGGTGATGGGTGTTGGAGTGTTGGAGCGATTACAGAAATCGACTCTTACTTTAACTCCCTGTCACCCCGCCACTCCAACACCCCGTCACTCCAATACCTCGCCACTCCATCACCCCGTCACTCCAATACCTCGCCACTCCATCACCCCGTCACTCCATCACCCCAACACCCCGCCACTCCAACACGCTGTCCCCCTCTCCTGATCAATGACCCCCAACTGGTTTGCCGGAAGAACTGCAATCCTGGCGACGATGCATCGCAAAGAGGAGGCGATCGCCCCTCTGCTCCAGTCTGCCTTTGAGCTAGAAGTCATCGTTCCGGGTGAATTCAACAGCGACCAGTTTGGCACCTTTACCCGCGATGTAAAGCGCCCGGCCGACCAGCTTGCAACAGCGCGGCTGAAAGCATTGCACGCGATGGAGCAGTTGGGAGCGGATCTGGCGATCGCCAGCGAGGGCAGCTTTGGGCCGCATCCGCTGATCCCCTACGTGCCGCTGAATCGGGAGCTGGTGCTGCTGGTCGATCGGCAGCATGATTTGGAAATTGCAGGCTACGCCGCCACGCCCGACACGAACTTTAGCCACAAGCAGGTCGATCGCCTGGATGCCGCGCTGGACTTTGCCCGGTCGGTCGGCTTTCCCAGCCACGGACTGGTGATCATGCCGGCCGCCGAAGGCAGCGACCCCGCCGAGATTCACAAAGGCATCACGCAGGAAGACGCACTGCGAGCGATCGTCGCAGACACCTTGCAACGCCACGGCCGCGCCCACCTGGAAACCGACATGCGCGCCATGATGAACCCGACGCGAATGAAGGCGATCGCCCTCGCCACGCAAGACCTGATCCGCAAGCTGCGCAAGACCTGCCCCCAGTGCAACACGCCGGGTTTCGAGATGGGCGATCGCCAGCCGGGGCTTCCTTGCGAACTCTGCCACTCGCCCACCGACCTCACCCTCGCCGCCCTTTATCGCTGCGCCAAATGTGGCTTTTCGCAAACCGTGCGCTATCCCGACGGACCAGAATTCGCCGACCCCGCCCAATGCGCCTATTGCAACCCATAATCAAACTCAACCAACCGCCTGGAATATAGACGCCAAAATTTCTGGAAATGCCAGTGGGGCGATCGCGCAAAAAAAGCTTTCATCAAGTCCCAGCACTCATCAACTTTGATCAAACGGGGGTTTGATCAAACCCCCGGTCTGAGGCGGCTGATCATTCTCCTTCTGAGCGGTGATGCTCTGACAGCTTTTACTTCATTCACTGACTCAAGACCCGCTTGCTCCAAGACCCACTTGCTCAAAACTTACTTGCTCAAGTCTGGTTAGTTTAAGACTGTCTAAAGATAGGGATGTCGGGTTTCTTATCTCTTCCCAGAGAGGCTATCGGCGATCGCCCCATGTCATGAAAGATTGATATCACCAGATTTGAATTCCTGAGAAAAAGTATGGAAACTCAAGTAAAAGGCTCAACTGCTGCGGCTGATTCGGAAGGTTGGGTGGCTGATCCAGAAAACGTGGCGCTGCCCGAAACCTACGGACGACTGATTATTATTGGCGGGGCAGAAGATAAGGAAGGCGAGTGCAAGATTCTGCGTGAGTTTGTGCGGGAGGCCGGCGGCTTGCAAGCGCGAGTAGTGGTGATGACTGTGGCAACAGGGCTGCCTGGCGAAGTGGGGGCCATGTATATCAATATCTTTGAGCGACTGGGCGTAGAGGATGTGCGCGTTGTCGATACAGGCCGTCGAGAAGATGCCAGCAATCCTCAGGCGATCGCCGATATTCAGCAGGCGACTGGCGTTTTCTTTACGGGTGGCAATCAGTCCCGGATTACCGAATGCCTGAAAGACACCGAGCTAGATGCAGCGCTGCACCAGCAATTTGCCAATGGCGTAGTGATTGCGGGAACCAGTGCCGGAGCCGCCATGATGCCCGACATGATGATTGTGGAAGGAGAAGGCGAGAGCAATCCCCGACCCCAATCCGCCAAGATGGATCGCGGCATGGGCTTTTTTCCGGGCGTGGTGATCGACCAGCACTTTGCCCAGCGCGGCCGCATTGGTCGCCTGTTGTCGGCCGTGGCGCAGCAGCCCGCTGTGCTGGGGTTTGGCATTGATGAGAATACGGCGATCGCCATCAACGCCCATGAAGTCGAGGTGATCGGCGAAGGATCTGTCACCATTGTCGATGTCTCGGAATTGACCCACAACAATGTCGATGAGCTATTGATGGATGAACCGCTGGCGCTATGCGGCGCAAAACTGCACATTTTGCCGCATGGCTATCGGTTTAACCTGGATACTCGTTCCTGTATTTGTCAGTAGATCTCATCTTAATTCTTTAAACCAGCGCTACAGCCTATTAGAGGAGGGGTATGGGGAACGCGGCTCTCCACGTGGGAGCAAAGCCTCCTTACCCCCATCTGTATCCGAGTTTTTTGGAATTGATATCAATCTCGCTGCAAACAGTAGGAGCGGAATTGAACGCAAGCGGACGATTCAAACAATAGACTAGGGCTTAAGACTAGGGCTTACGCAGTTGGATGATTTTTCGCGAACTGTGCCCGCGAAAAATCATCCAGAATCTATAAAACTCGTTTCAACTGCGTCAGTCCTGTAGACCTTTGCGTAAAGGTGCGTAGAGGGTGGCACAGCAGGATCGCGCCACCCTTTTCTCCTCAGAACAGGATTTATGCAACATTTATGCCACAGGTCTAGTTTCGTGATCTGCCCCAAACCCGCCACCACCCGGCGTTTCGATCACCAACGCATCGTCCGGGTGCATCTGAACTTCGGCACAACTGGGCAATTCTTCACGGCGACCGTCTTCTCGATCAACCCAGTTACACCCGGTCGCGCCCGCGCCACCCCCTGCCAGCCCAAACGGCGCAACCTGTCGAGAGCTAGAAAGAATCGCTGCGGTCATGGGTTCGCGAAACTCGATCTCGCGAATTACGCCGTTGCCGCCCCGATGCTGCCCTGCGCCGCCGCTGTTGGGACGAATCTCAAACCGACGCAGCAGCACAGGAAAACGCCATTCCAGCACTTCCGGATCGGTGAGGCGCGAGTTGGTCATGTGGGTTTGCACGGCATCTGTGCCGTCAAACGTTGGCCCTGCACCAGAGCCACCGCAGATGGTTTCGTAATACTGATACTTCTCGTTACCAAAGGTGAGGTTGTTCATCGTGCCCTGGCTGGCAGCGAGGACACCCAGCGCCCCATAGAGACCGTTGGCGATCGCCTGCGAAGTCTCTACATTGCCCGCCACCACTGCCGCCGGATAGCGCGGATTCAGCAAACAGCCCTCCGGCACGATGATTTCCAACGGTTTCATACAGCCCGCATTCAGCGGAATTTCGGCATCCACCAGCGTGCGAAAGACATACAGCACGACGGCTTTGCAGATGGCCAGCGGCGCGTTGAAGTTATTCGCCTGCTGCGGTGATGTGCCGATAAAGTCGATGCGGGCCGAGCGTTCGTCAGCATTGAAGGCGATCGCCACTTGAATCTGCGTTCCATCGTCCAACGGATAGACAAACTGATGGACTGCTGCATTCTGACTGTCGTTCGTCTCAGCGTTCTGGCTAAGCTGCACAATCACCTGCCGAACGGATTCCTCCGCATTGTCTTGAACATGCTGCATGTAGGCCTGCACCACATCCAAACCATAGTGCGCGACCATCCGCTGAAGCTCCTTCACCCCACGCTTATTTGCCGCCACCTGCGCCTGCAAATCCGCCAGATTTTGCGCCAGATTTCGCACTGGATAATCTCCCGCCGTCAAGATTTGCGAAATCTCCGCCTCTCGAAACCGCCCGTTTTCCACCAGCAGCAGGTTATCCAGCAGCACGCCCTCTTGCTGAATTTGCGTACTGTAGGGCGGCATGGAACCCGGCGTGATGCCGCCGATGTCGGCGTGGTG
>RFIF01000579.1 GCA_003695655.1 Cyanobacteria bacterium J069 | reverse complement strand
CCCCACCCCCTGAAACCTGACCCCTGAAACCTGACCCCTAAAACCTGATCCCTAACCTACCACTCTGCCAGGGCGATCGCCACTTCCTGTCGGGTCTGTTCCGACGCCTGGCGGCTGCTGGCCAGATGCTCTAGGCGCTGGCGGCCCTGGTCGGGGCTGAGGTGTTTGAGGGCGGCGATCGCGTGTAGTTTGACGCCCAGATCGGGGTCGGTGGCCAGTTGGACGAGCGGATCGAGCGCGTCGAGGTTGCCCAGATTGCCGAGCTGGAGGGCGATCGCCTGCTTCACAGCAGCAGTTTGCACAGCAGGCAGGTCAGCGTGCAGCAGTTCCACTAAATGGCGGGCGACCTGCCAGCGTAGCGCCGGGGCTTCAGCATGGCCCATCGCCTGCACGGTCGTTTGCAGCAGTGCCCCTGCGCTCAAATCATGGCTCCATTGCAGGGCAAGCTGATGCAAATATTGCAAGGCAACCGACGTACCTATCCAGCCCAACGCCTGCACCAGATGCGCCCGCAGGCTGTCGGTAGGATGCGGCGAATGGGCGACGCGATACAGCGCCGAGGCAGCCGGATGGGTGCCCAGGCGACCGAGGGCGATCGCCGCCTGCTGGCCCACGGTGGGGCTGGCATCCAGCAGCAGCGGATGGATCAGGCTCACCAGGTCATAGTCGGGCAGCAGGTCGGCTCGAAAGCCCAGTTCGGTCACAGCAACTTGGCGCATAGTTGCGGACGAATCGCCCAACGCAGCAATTAAAACTTCAGCAATGTGGGGATCACGGGCGCTGCCAATGGCGGCCAGGGCGGCCGCTCGCACCTGCGCATTGGGATCGCGCAAGGTTTGCAGGAGCGGCTGAATGATGCCAGGTTCGCGAATTTGCGCCAGCGTTTGCACCGCCAGCAGGCGCGTCTGAGAACCCTGGAGCAGTTGCGCTAGCGGGGCGATCGCCATTTTGCCAAAGCCCGCCAGCGCCGAGGCCGCCATCTGCCGCAGGTCTTCCGCTTCAGAAGCCTGCATCAGATGGATTAGCGCTGGCAACACCGCAGGCTGGCGGAATTCTCCTAAGATGCGGGCGGCAAACCAGCGCGTGTCGGGGTCTGCGTCTTCGTCTCGCAGTAAAGCAATTAGCGGGTCTAGCAGCAGTTTGAGGCAGGATTCGGGGCAGAGGGCTTCTAGCCGAGGAAACAGCTTCGCCACGTCCCAGCGGTCTTGAAAGTCGCCTTCGCAGAGAACGGCGATCGCCCAATGACCAAAACACGCCACATCCAGCGCGTCGGCAAGGCGGCCACTGTCCTCTAAATGCACCAGGTGACGCTGTATAGTCTGCACCACCCGTTCCCAGTCTGCCTCGATTGCCGCCGCCTCTGCCTGCCGAAGCCACGGACTGTTCTGCAACTGTGCAGATGAAAAACTGGGCGTGCTCACCATGTTGTTTTTGCTGCCGGATGGGGAAATGCAGCCAAGTCCTTGACTGCTCTTGGATTTTAGCCAGAAGTAACGGCTCCTGTTGAGTCGGGTTATGCAAGTTACGCATTCCCAGAATCCGTAAATTTCATTCAACGAAATATTGTGTAACAACAGCTACGAATCTTGCCGATCATTGCGCCTAACGTATCACTCATGCAAAGCGATGCCGATTCATCTGATGCAACGTTCGTCAAGACTCTATCGGTTTAGCTTTGCACTCTCCTCTCCAAAAGGTCTCTCGCTATGACCAGTACCGTTCCCGCAGCAACCAGCCTGAACAAGTTTGAAAAGCTCAAGTCCGAAAAAGACGGTCTGGCGGTGAGATCTGAACTGGCAGATTTTGCCCGCCTCGGCTGGGAAGCGATGGATGAGACCGATCGCGACCATCGCCTGAAGTGGATGGGCGTGTTCTTTCGTCCCGTGACGCCTGGCAAGTTTATGCTGCGGATGCGGATGCCGAATGGCATTCTCACCAGTGGACAACTGCGGCTGCTGGCGGAGGTGGTGGAGCGCTACGGCGAAGACGGCAACGCCGACATTACTACGCGCCAAAACCTCCAGCTTCGCGGCATTCGGCTAGAAGATATTCCCGATATCTTTGAACGGTTTGAGCAGGCGGGGCTGACCAGCATCCAGTCGGGCATGGATAACGTTCGCAACATCACGGGTTCGCCCGTGGCGGGCATCGATGCCGACGAGCTAATCGATACTCGCGGGCTGGTGCGGAAGGTGCAGGACATGATCACCAACAACGGCGAGGGCAACCCGTCGTTTAGCAATCTGCCGCGCAAGTTCAACATTGCGATCGCCGGCTGTCGCGACAACTCGGTACATGCCGAAATCAACGACATCGCCTTCGTGCCCGCCTACAAAGACGGCAAGCTGGGCTTTAACGTGCTGGTGGGCGGGTTCTTTTCTGCCAAGCGCTGCGAAGCCGCCGTGCCGATGAATGTCTGGGTCGATCCACGCGATGTGGTGGCGCTGTGCGAAGCCATCCTGATTGTCTACCGCAACCACGGGCTGCGGGCCAATCGCCAAAAAGCTCGCCTGATGTGGCTGATCGACGAATGGGGCATGGACAAGTTTCGCACCGAGACGGAACAGCAGATGGGCCATCCGCTGCAACCCGCCGCACCCAAAGACGAAATCCTCTGGGACAAGCGCGACCACATCGGCATCCACGCCCAAAAGCAGCCAGGGCTGAACTATGTGGGGCTGCATGTTCCCGTGGGGCGGCTCTATGCGCCCGATATGTTTGACCTGGCGCGGATTGCCGAGGTCTACGGCAGCGGCGAAATCCGCCTGACCGTTGAGCAAAATGTGATCATTCCTGATGTGCCCGATTCTCGCGTAGCGTCGCTACTCAAGGAGCCGCTGCTAGAGAAGTTTTCGGTCAGTCCAGGCTTACTCGTGCGATCGCTCGTCTCCTGCACCGGGGCCCAGTTCTGCAACTTCGCCCTGATCGAAACCAAAAATCGAGCGATGGGGCTAATCAAAGAACTGGAGTCTGAGCTAGAACTCACGCGCCCGGTGCGTGTCCACTGGACCGGCTGCCCCAACTCCTGCGGCCAGCCCCAGGTCGCCGACATCGGGCTGATGGGCACCAAAGTCCGCAAAGACGGCAAAGCCGCCGAAGGCGTGGACCTATACATGGGCGGCAAAGTCGGCAAACACGCTGAACTCGGCACCTGTGTTCAAAAGGGCATCCCCTGCGACGACCTCAAGCCCATCCTGCGGAATCTGCTGATCGAAAACTTCGGCGCACGACCGAAGTGAGGGGTTAGGTGCCAGGTTTCAGGAGTCAGGGTCTGTCTAGCATTGATTCCTTTTCCCTGAAACCTGACCCCTGATCCCTAAAACCTGATCCCTAGTTAAGCCAGTTTCTCACCGGATCTTGATACCGGACGCAACTGGTAGGGGATTTTACATCCCAAAATTGGTCAATTTACTACTCTTACAACAACTTTGGAGAAGGCGTTCATGTCTCATCTTTCCCGACGGAAGTTCATCTTCACGGCTGGCGTTACGGCTGGAGCCACGATCCTGGCAAACGGTTGCAGTGGCGGATCTCCATCTGCCGACACCGCCAGCCCCGCCGCCAGCGCTCCGGCAGCCCCGGCTCCCGTGGCCGCTGCTGACACGCCCGAAGTCACCACTGCCAAGCTCGGCTTTATCGCGCTGACGGATTCTGCGCCACTGATCATCGCCAAGGAAAAAGGCTTGTTTGCCAAGTATGGGATGCCCGATGTGGAAGTGCTGAAGCAGGCTTCCTGGGCCGTCACCCGCGACAACCTGGAACTGGGTTCTGGCGGCGGCGGCATCGATGGTGCCCACATCCTGACGCCCATGCCCTACCTGATGTCAGCAGGTACGATCACCAAGGGCAACCAGAAAGTGCCGATGAATATTCTGGCGCGGCTGAATGTGAACGGGCAGGGCATTTGCCTGGCAAACACCTACCAGGATTTGAAAATCGAGACTGATAGCTCGGCGTTGAAGGAAGCCTTTGCCAAAACAAAAGCAGAAAAAGGTGAAATCAAGGCAGCCATGACCTTCCCCGGTGGCACCCACGACCTGTGGTTGCGCTACTGGATGGCGGCTGGCGGCATCGACCCCGACAAGGATATTTCGACCATCGTGGTGCCGCCGCCCCAGATGGTTGCCAATATTAAAGTCAACAATATGGAAGCCTTCTGTGTGGGCGAACCCTGGCCATTGCAAATGGTGAACCAAGAGCTGGGTTACAACGCCCTCACCACGGGTGAACTGTGGAAAGATCATCCCGAAAAGGCGTTTGCCATGCGGGCAGAGTGGGTAGAGCAGAACCCCAAGGCGGCCAAGGCGCTGTTGATGGCTGTCCAAGAAGCGCAGATCTGGTGTGATGACCCCGCGAATAAGGAAGAGATGTGCAAGATTGTCTCTGGTCGTGAGTGGTTTAAGGTGCCCTACGAGGACATCATCGATCGCTCTAAGGGCATCTACAACATGGGGACACGCCAGTTTGAGAACCAGGATCTGATGCAGAAATACTGGAATGATGCGGCGTCCTATCCATTCAAGAGCCACGACCTGTGGTTCCTGACGGAAGACATCCGCTGGGGCTACCTGCCGGGTGACACCGATACTAAGGCGCTGGTGGACGCGGTGAACCGGGAAGACCTGTGGCGCGAAGCTGCCAAGGCGATCGGTCAAGAAGCCGCCATTCCCGCCAGCACCTCGCGCGGCGTGGAAACCTTCTTTGACGGTGTGAAGTTCGATCCCGAAAATCCCAGCGCCTATCTCAGCGCGCTGAAAATCAAGAAAGTCTAATTAGGGGCTAGGGGGCAGGGATCAGGGGGCAGGTTTTAGACATGTTGGCTGCTCCTCATCCCTGAATCCTGAAACCTGATCCCTAAAACCTGAATCCCTAAAACCTGACCCCTGAAACCTCTCCCAACCTGACCCCTAACCCCTAAAACCTGACCCCTGAAACCTATGACAGCCGACCTCACCTCCTCTCCGCGCCGCGCCGGGCGATCGCTCTCTGCCAACTTGGGCGTATGGCTCGGCAAACTGATCCGTCGATCGATTCCGACGGCGATCGCCCTGTTTATTCTGCTCGCCCTCTGGCAACTGCTGTGTTCTGGGCCCGATGCGCCGCTGCCGGGCCCGATTCAGGTGGTGCAAGACACCTGGGAACTGATTGTTGACCCGTTCTATCGGGGCAGCGGCACTGACCAGGGACTGTTCTGGCAGATTGCCGCGAGCTTGCAGCGGGTGGCGGTGGGATACACGCTGGCGGCGATCGCCGGGATTGCGCTTGGCATTTTGATCGGCGTCAGCGTGCTAATGTTTCAGGCGCTCGACCCAATCTTTCAGGTGCTGCGGACGGTGCCGCCGCTAGCCTGGCTGCCCATCTCGCTGTCGGCCTTCCGCGACTCGCAGCCCTCGTCCATCTTCGTGATTTTCATTACCGCTATCTGGCCCATCATCATCAACACCGCCGTCGGCGTCCAGAACATTCCGCAGGACTATAACAACGTCGCCCGCGTGCTAAAGCTATCGCGGATGGACTACTTCTTTAAGGTGCTGCTGCCCGCCACCGTGCCTTACATTTTCACCGGACTCAAGATTGCGATCGGTCTATCCTGGCTGGCGATCGTCGCCGCCGAAATGCTCACGGGCGGTGTCGGCATTGGCTTCTTTATCTGGGATGCCTACAACAGCGGCAGCAACAGCGAAGTGATTCTGGCAATCATCTACGTCGGGCTGGTCGGCTTGCTGCTCAATGGTCTGATTAGCTTCATCGCCTCCCGCGTCGTGCAAGAAGATCAGAAGTAACGGAGTGATGGAGTGATGGAGTGATGGAGTACCCCAACACCCCGTCACCCCGTCACCCCAACACGGATTCATCCCTCATCCTTCATCCTTCATCCCTCCCCCCATGCTGCCATTTGTAGAAATCGACCACGTAGATCAGGTCTTTCCCTTGCCCGGTGGGGGAGAGTACATTGCGCTGAAAGGGATTGACTTATCCATTCGTAAGGGTGAGTTTGTCTCGCTGCTGGGACATTCGGGCTGTGGCAAATCGACCCTGCTGAACATCATTGCGGGGCTGGCAAAACCAGCGGCCGGCGGCGTCATTTTGGAAGGTCGCCAGGTGACGGAGCCAGGGCCCGAT
>RFIF01000578.1 GCA_003695655.1 Cyanobacteria bacterium J069 | reverse complement strand
CGAGCCGATCAGCTCCGGCAAGAGATTTTTCAAAACCTGACCCCGGCGCAGCGGCTCCAGGTGGCGCGGCATCCCCGTCGGCCCAGCACGCTGGACTATATTCAGGCGATGACGGACGAGTGGATTGAGCTACATGGCGATCGCCTCACAGGCACAGACGACCGGGCCCTGGTAGGCGGCATTGCGCGGCTGGACGGGCGGCCCGTGGTGCTGTTGGGGCACCAAAAGGGGCGCGACACCAAGGATAACGTCGCCCGCAACTTTGGCATGGCCTCTCCCGGTGGCTATCGCAAAGCCATGCGCTTGATGAATCATGCCAATCGGTTTCGGATGCCCATTCTCACCTTTATCGACACGCCAGGAGCCTATGCGGGGCTGGAGGCAGAGCGGCTGGGGCAGGGCGAGGCGATCGCCTATAACCTGCGAGAAATGTTCCGACTGGATGTGCCGATTCTCTGCACGGTGATTGGCGAGGGCGGCTCTGGCGGGGCGCTGGGCATTGGCGTGGGCGATCGCCTGATGATGTTTGAGCATTCTGTGTACACCGTCGCCAGCCCAGAGGCTTGCGCGGCCATTCTCTGGAAAGATGCCGCCAAGTCACCCCAGGCTGCTGAGGCGCTACGGATTACCGCCCAGGATTTGAAGCAACTGGGCATTCTCGATCAAATTTTGCCAGAACCCCTAGGCGGCGCGCATTCTGACCCTATCCAGGCAGCTACGGTACTAAAGTCCGCAATTTTGGCAAACCTCGCCGAGCTAGATGCCTTGACGGACGCCCAGCGGCGCGATTTGCGCTATCAGAAGTTTCGCAAAATCGGCATGTTTAATGAGGTTGCGGTTTAGCTGAATCAGGGCGGGCGGTGGGGCAGGTGAGCCAGCTTTAGCAGACACAGAGTAGGGATTAATGGTCAAAGCTGCCGTTTAGGAATGAGCTAAGGTATTCGAGGAAATTCGCAGCAGCCTGTTTATGAGTGTTAGAATCGAAATTGAAACATTTGTTAACAAAGCAGGGCAGGTTAGGGCATGTAATGCTTAATACTCGCGAACAGGGTACACCATCCGTCATGCTGGTATACAGGTTCACAGAGTGCCTGGGGTTCACGCAGTCCTGTTGAATCTGCTTCTAGTGCTGGAGAGGCTTGTTAATTGAACCCGTGATCGAGCTGTGTGATTTTCTTTCCAAGGGGTTATCCAATGTGGCGACTGAGTTCCCCGGACATCGGTTTTAACTATGGGTTTTAACTTTTCACGCCCCATCTTTAATGCCCCATTCCCGTTCACATCTTGATCACATCTTGATTGAGCCTCAGTTTTTTGTCCCCTTAATCATTTGATTCTTTAATCACGCGATCGCCTCACCGCCGCCCGACCTGTCCTCAGCAATTGCCAAAGTTTTTCCCCCCCTTCCTTGCTTCCCTTCTCCATAGTTTCTTCAGGACTGGATAATTCCAGTTCTCTACCCACCTGCGATCGCAAGTCATGCCACTTAACAGCCATTTTGCTTAGAACCCGTCGCGCTGATTAGCCTGACTGCTTTTCATTTATCCTGCGTTCTGCTGTCGCTTATGTCTCATTCCCCTTCTGTTCGCGCCCTGATTACCGGAGCCAGTCGCGGCATTGGCCACGCTACGGCGATCGCCTTTGCCAAGGCGGGGGTCAATCTGGCGCTCGTCAGCCGCTCGGCGGAGGCGCTGGAAACCGTTGCTGCCGAAGCCCGGGCGCTGGGCGTCGAGGTAGCCACCTACCCCATCGACCTGGAAGCCTTAGACCAAGTAGCCGAAAAGATTGGGGCGATCGCTGCCGCCCACCCGATCGACATCCTGATCAACAATGCCGGGATGGGCTACACCGGAGACTTGCTGACAACCCCCCTGGCAGACTGGCAGCGGGTGATCAACCTCAACCTGACCAGCGCGTTTCAGTGTATCCAGGCAGTGCTGCCAGGAATGCGCGATCGCCATCAGGGCATGATCATCAACGTAGCGTCGATCGCGGGCTACCATGCTTTTCCTGGATGGGGAGCCTACAACGTCAGCAAGGCGGGTCTGATCGCCTTGTCCAAAACCCTGGCAGCCGAGGAGCGCGCCCACGGAATTCGCGTGGTGACGTTTTCCCCTGGATCGGTCAACACGCCGATTTGGGACACCGATACGGTGCAAGCCGACTTCGATCGCGCTCGGATGCTGACGGCCGACGTGGTTGCCCAGTCGATTGTGCATACTGCCCTGCTCCCCCCTGGCGCAGTGATCGAAGAAATCACGCTGGTTCCTAGTGCAGGAGCCTTGTGAAGACCTGACTGGAGTCACATCTGCATTTGCCTGTTGCTGAGCAGACTTTGACTAGTTTCGATGTTTTTTTGGAGAGTTCATTCCAATACCTATGACCATTGCTTCTTCTAACGGATTTAACGGAGCCAACTCCTCACCTGCCAAACCCAACCTTCCTAAGCAGGGAGATCCACTCAATCTAGATGTGCGCCCCGATCGCACGACCTCCTATGCCCAAGAGCACACAGAGGTCTCCCAAGAGGACATGATCGAGGCTGTGCGCACCATGCTGTTGGGCGTGGGCGAAGACCCCGAACGCGAGGGGCTGCTAAAAACCCCCAAGCGCGTTGCCGAAGCCATGCGCTTCCTGACCAGCGGCTACAACCAGTCCCTCGAAGAACTGGTGAACGGAGCCATTTTTGACGAAGGGCACAACGAAATGGTGCTGGTGCGCGATATCACCGCCTTTAGCCTGTGCGAACACCACATGCTGCCCTTTATGGGTCGGGTGCATGTTGCTTACATTCCCAACCAAAAGGTGGTGGGACTGAGCAAGCTAGCCCGCATTGTAGAAATGTATTCCCGCCGCCTCCAGGTGCAAGAGCGCCTCACTCGCCAAATTGCTGAAGCCGTGCAAACCATCCTGGAACCCCAGGGCGTGGCTGTGGTGATGGAAGCAACCCACATGTGCATGGTGATGCGCGGCGTGCAAAAGCCGGGTTCTTGGACGGTGACCAGCGCCATGTTGGGTGCATTCCAGGAAGATCAGCGCACGCGGGAAGAGTTCCTCAGCCTGATTCGCCACCAGCCTGCATTCTTCTAAAATTTGGCATACATAGGACTGACGCAGTTGGATGATTTTTCGTGGGCTGCGCCTGCGCAAAATTATCCAGAATCTGTAAAGCTCGTTGCAACTGCGTAAGTCCTGATAGAATTTGGCATTGCCAAAAAGTGAAAAATCGCTGTGCAGCCAGGCCGCACAGCGATTTTTGCGTTTTACAGCAAACCCGTTAGGATAAGCCTGCTTGGAGTTGCGATCGCGCTTCGTCCAGGGCCTCGGCCAGCTTGCTGGGGTCGCGTCCGCCGGCCTGGGCAAAGTTGGGTCGGCCGCCGCCGCCGCCGCCGCAGAGTTTGGCGATCGCCCCGATCAGCTTGCCCGCTTGCAGTCCCTTCTGGTTCACCGCTGGGCTGAAGGCGGCGACCAGGGCGACCTTATCGTCAGCGGGGGCGGAGCCGAGGAAGACTGCCCCTTCGCCCAGCTTTTGCAGCAGACGTTCGGCGGCGGTTTTCAGCGCATCGGCGTCGGCACCGGGCATTTCGGCGACGAGCAGCTTCAGAGAACCGATGGTTTCCGCTTTGTCCAGCAGTTGATCAGACTGAGCGATCGCCAGTTCGGCTTTCAGCGCGGCGAGTTCTTTCTGCGTCGTCTTTAGCTCGTCTTGCAGCGCGGTGATGCGCTCAGGAATCTCTTCGGGCTTGGCTTTGAAGCGATCGCCCAGGTCGCGCACCACTTTATCGCGCAGGTTGAGGTATTCCAGCACGGCGGGGCCAGCGACGGCCTCAATGCGGCGGGTGCCGGCCGCCACGCCCGTTTCCGCAATGATTTTGAACAGACCGATTTCGGCGGTGTTGCTGACGTGGGTGCCGCCGCACAGCTCCATCGACACGCCGGGAAAGTCGATGACGCGCACCTCATCGCCATATTTTTCGCCAAACATGGCGGTTGCGCCCTTGGCTTTGGCGGCGGCGATGGGCATGACGGCCACGTCGGCGGCGTGGGCTTCGGCAATCCAGGCGTTCACCTGGTCTTCGATCTGCTGCACTTCATCAGCCGTCAGCGGCCGCGCAAAGTTGTAGTCAAACCGCAGCCGATCGAAGGCGACCATCGAACCCTGCTGCCCAATGT
>RFIF01000577.1 GCA_003695655.1 Cyanobacteria bacterium J069 | reverse complement strand
TTGCCGACGATCGTCCTGCTGTAAATCCCGAGCGACTCCGGATCAACCTGAGCGCGCCCGACGTGATTGGTCTTCAGGAAGTTCAAGACAACAGCGGTTCCACCAACAACGGCATCACTAGCGCCGACGTGACGCTGCAAACGCTGGTAGACGCGATCGCCGCTGCGGGTGGGCCGACCTACCAATTCATCGACAACCCCTTCATTGGCAACAACGTCAGCGGCGGACAGCCTGGTGCCAACATCCGCACCGCCTTTTTATACAATCCCAATCGGGTCGATCTGGTCAATGGCTCAGTGCAGACCATTGGCGGACAAAACCCGGGAGAAGCCTTTGCAGGCGCTCGCCTGCCGCTGGTGGCCACGTTTGAATTCAACGGGCAGGCAGTCACCCTAGTCAACAACCACTTCTCGTCTAAAGGCGGCAGCAGTCCGCTATTTGGCGCAACGCAGCCCTCAGCCGACCTGCAAGAAAATCCCCAAATCAACGGTTCCCTGGAGGCTCGGCGGGCGCAGGCACAGGCGGTGAAGGATTATGTAGACAGCCTGCTCGTCAACACGCCCGATGCCAACATTGCTGTAGTCGGCGACTTCAACGAATTTGAATTCATCTCGCCGCTCACCCTCCTGGAGCAGTCGCTGACCAACCTGACCAACACCTTGCCCGAAAATGAGCGATACAGCTTCATATTTGACGGCAACTCCCAGTCTCTCGACCACATCCTTGTCAGCGATAATCTCAAAGACGCCGCTGCCTTTGACATTGTCCACGTCAACACCGAGTTTGCCGAGACGAGCGATCGCGCCAGTGACCATGACCCGCTGATTGCCCGCTTCAGCCTCGATGCAGGCATTACTCTCTGCGGTGGCAATGGACGAGACAACCTGACGGGCAAAAACGGCAACGACATCCTCAGCGGCGGCAACGGGCGCGACACACTCAACGGCGGCGCAGGCAACGACCTGATCGATGGCGGCAACGGGCCAGACCTGCTAACAGGCGGCAGCGGCCGAGATACCTTTGTCCTGACCAGAACAGCCAGAGGAGACACGATCACCGACTTTACGGATACAGTTGATTTCCTGGGCCTGTCGGGTGGGCTAACGTTTGGGCAGCTCACGGTTACGGCTAGCGGCAACAACACGCGAATCAAACTGGGCAATGAGACGCTGGCAACGCTGAATGGCGTGGCCGCAACCCTGATTACGGCGGCTGATTTCATAGCGGTCTAACGCCTCTGTCCTGTGGCTGATGGTGCCTTCTGGGACATGATCTTTGGGGCATGATCCTTGGGACGTTTTTGTAGAGATGCAACTTGCATCCGCAAAAGCGTCCCTTTTTTGTGAAGGCCGCTGTAGGAAATGACCCAGGTCAAGGGCGATCGCCCACTCGCTAAAGTTTCATTTCAAAAAAACCATCGACGGAACTCAGGGTCTATTGCCCTCGTCTCCGGTAGTCCATACGAGAGGTTCGGCTGATGAAGAAAAAAGCAAAAGGCAGAGGACGACAGCGCAACCAATCCTCCTTCTGGGGCGACGAGCGATCGTGGGATCAGAGTGATTTTCTACCTACCTGGCTCGATCCAGAAGTCGTGGGCACGGCGTCCGGCGGCATTCCCTTCGATTTTGAAGCTGGCCCCATCTTCTTTGAAGTGTTCAACGACAGCGTTGCCGACGGCACCGATGCAGTCGTGTTCACGCTGTCCGAAAGCGACGGGTTGGGCTTTGCCAAGTCCACCTACGTGTTTCGAGAACCGGCTGCGGGTAGCCAGATGTTCAGCATCAAGCTCGCAGAAGGCGCAGCCTCTCAAGAAGTCACCATCATCCTGCTGGATGCTGGCGTCGTGCCGCTAAAGCTCGGATCGCAAAATAACCGACAGCTCGGCACATCGAGCAATGACGTGATTTTTGCAGGCAAAGGCAACGACACAGTAGACGGCAAAGGCGGCAACGACACCATACGAGGGGAATTGGGCAACGACACGCTACGCGGCCGCCGGGGCAACGACGCTCTGTTTGGCGAAGCAGGCAAAGATAACCTGCTGGGCGGCGCAGGCAACGACACGCTCAACGGCGACGCAGGCAACGACACCCTCGATGGCGGCGCAGGCAACGACATTATCGACGGGCTA
Source organism: Cyanobacteria bacterium J069 (assembly GCA_003695655.1). Lineage (GTDB taxonomy): Bacteria > Cyanobacteriota > Cyanobacteriia > Elainellales > Elainellaceae > Thermoleptolyngbya. The sequence continues at coordinate 2,262 of RFIF01000577.1, read as the reverse complement.
GCAGGGCGGGATTTGCTGATCGGTGGCACAGGTAAAGATATTTTGCTGGGGGGCGCCGGCCGCGACACGATCTACGGCGGCCCGGCCGATGGCGCAATCAGCATCAATGGCTCCAACGATCAGGAACTGAATGGCGAAGCCGGAAACGATCTGATTTTTGGCGGGGTGGATGCGGATCTCATCAGCGGCGGCGATGGCAACGACACAGTCTTTGGCGATGCTGGAAACGACCGAATTTTTGGCGGCGATGGCAATGACAGCCTCAGCGGACAAGATGGCAATGACGATATCGACGGCGGGGATGGGAATGACGTGCTGCTGGGCGACGCTGGCAACGACTTTCTGACAGGCGGACTGGGCAACGATAGCCTCAGCGGCGGCGATGGCAACGATGTGCTTTCGGGTGGCGGCGGCAGCGATACGCTCAACGGCGGCGCTGGTGCAGATGTGTTTTCCTTTTTCAGCTTTAATGGCGTGGCCACGATTCAAGACTTTTCCCGCGCCGAGGGCGACAAGATTCAGATTTCTAAATTTGGCACAGGCGCAACGCTAGCCAGCCAGTTTGCCTACAGCAGCAGCACTGGAGCGCTCACGTTTAATAGCGTGCAGGTTGCGCTGCTACAGCCAGGGCTGGTGTTTTCAACAGGTCTGGATCTGGTGTTGATTTAGCGGGCGGCGATCGCCGGGTTTTGCTGACAGGGGCCAGGAATTAGGGGGCGGGGGCGCATAATGCAAACGGCATTGAGCAGGCGCGATCGCTCGGCGCGGGCAATAGCAGCGACGATAGCAGCGATTTAGTAAAAGGGCGATCGCTGTGCCTCGTTTGCTTGAGAAAGTCGGCTAGCGCTCTAGTCACCCTATCGGGTGAGCCAGACAGGTGAAGTAGCCTGAAGGGCGATCGCCCTAGGATAGACCCGACACTTCTGACAGCCTGGCCAGAGGAGGCAACGCAAGATGATCAAACCCAGCGGCGTTCGTACCATTTCAAATATTCGAGTCGTTGCGGTTGCTGTTGTCGCCGGCCAAGCCCACCGCCTTGATACTTTTATTCAGCGACATATTCAGCGGCAGTTGCTCAGCCCTCCCCAGGGAATGCCATTCTGGCTGATGCTGCGACGAAGCAGCCCAGGGAACGCAGTCGATGCTTGGAAAGCACTCTGGTTTGACGCCAGCATTTGCTCTCAAGGGTTTGCACATGGCGGATAACCCGCTTGCAGACCGTCTCCATCGACTGAGTGCTGCGTCTCCCTGGCGACCTCAAGTTTAGAGAGTCTAAGACCGTCTAGCTCCTTCTAGCTCCGTTCAGACATCGCTGGATGCTCTCATCCAGCGCACCGACTGTCTGACCGTCGGTTCTTTGCGCACATTACTTCTTTTCGCACATTAGAAGTTGGCTTTGGAAGTTGGCTCTAGAAGCTGGCTCTAGAAGCTGGTTTTGGGACGCGGATACTGAACGCCTGGCTGTATGCGGCCGCCGGGTTCACTGCCTTGACGCCTGAGAGCAAGCGACTGTGATCTCCTGCTAAGCAGGTAATGCAGCACATTGCCACTGGCAAGAGGTGTGTGGGTGCGATCGCCCCTTGCCCCTATTTCAGCGTCTGCAACCCGCGTTGAACTGCGTTTTCATTCTGGCGAAATTCCGTCCTGACGCAATTCTGTCGGATAAAAATCCAGGTTTGTCTATGGACGGACGGCGATAATTTCACCCCGGTTTCTCCAGTTTTAGAGCGGCGACCCGCCTCGAAGATCGGCTTTGTACCCCATCCCCAAGCTGGCAATTTGCATGGCATCTCCACAGGAGACTCTGCCTGGAAATCGCCCTTTATTCCACATAATCCTTGGAGTCTTTCGATGAATACAATCCACAAACCTGGCGACCTGGAACCGCAGCCAGGTGCCGCGACCCAGTTGGCGATCGCCAAAAGTCGCACCCGGCGATCGCGCTGGACTGGGCTTTGGCACAGTCTGCTGAGCTATCTACTGAGTCAGATAGGCGACCCCAGCGAACCACGGGTCTGGTTCGAGCGCGATCGTAATGGGGAAAGCTGGTGGTGTGCCCATGATCCCATAACGGGCGATCGCATCCGCTGCCACACCGGCACAGAACTCCGGGTCTGGCTGGAAACTCGGTACAATCGCCCCGCTCGGACTTTCTACCCGGTTATTCCGCCGATTCATCGCTGGTAGTGGGAGTGACGGGGTGACGGGGCGCAGAATCCAACCCTCCATCACCCCAACCCTCCATCACCCCAACCCTCCATC